>JBFYPP010000007.1:0-20440 GCA_041303255.1 Chitinophagia bacterium
CATTAGAGGTTTGCAGATTGCTGAGGACAATAATTTTTATGTAGACAAGAGTGATAGTATTGCTGAGACATTTATTGGCCTGTTGGGCACTATATCTGCAGCAGCAGGAGCCATCGGATTCATTACACTTATTGGTGCAGCCATTGGGTTAATGAATATCATGTTGGTCGCAGTATCCGAAAGAACCAAAGAAGTGGGATTGATTAAAGCATTGGGAGGGAAGAAAGATTCTATCCGTGCTCAATTTCTTTTTGAGTCTACTTTGATTAGTCTTATGGGTGCTGTTATTGGTATTTTTTTAGGTGTACTCATTGGTAATTTGGTTGGAAGTGTACTAGATACAGAGTTTTTTATTCCATGGAACATCATCACCATTGGCATAGTTATTTGCTCTGGAGTTGGATTAGCAGCTGGTCTTTATCCTGCAATGAAAGCAGCCAAACTCGATCCCATTGTAGCGCTTCGTTATGAATGATTAAACAAGTTGACTCATAAAAAAAAGCCCCAATATTTTGGGGCTTTTTTTTATGAGTTTCGTAAAACCAGTATTGTTTATTTGGGGTCTAATGCATTTTTGATTCTTTGAGAAAGATCCATTAAGTGATATTTACTCATGGAATCAGTTGTAGCAGGGAGAGCTGCCTGAATTTCTGATCTCAATGAAGATAGATGTGCTCTTACAACAGAGGGTACATCTGTTTTCCTTGCATCAGGACCAGGACTTGCAGGGAAGCCAACGCTAATGGTTAATCCACCTGCAGCTGGAGCATTTCCAAGTAATGCGCTCATTCTTTCTACATAGCTTTTTTGTAATCCTCTTCTGTAGCCATCAATTGCTTTCTTAGAAATCAATTCAGAGAAAATCCCTTTCTTCATATCTGAGAATAATTCAGCAATATCATAGCTATTAGGAAAACGCTTAGATGCAGTAGTCATTCTTGTTAAACGCGCAGAAGAAAGAACGCTACCCAAAGCATTGTCTTGAAGTGATCCAAGTTGATCAGCAGTTGGACTACTGATTTTATCCAAGATTTTTGGATCTAACATCCATGTTGGTGTTGTAAAGAGGTGGTTGTTCATGAAAGCAACTGCTTCTTTTTGAGTAGCCTTTGGTGTTACTTCAAAAACACTACCATCTTGTTCAACACTTTTTTGTGTTTCATAGTATCCGCCGATGTTGCGCGATACGTGTCCAACGTAACGGTTAAACTGACCAACAGCTTGACGGTACATTTGAGATAGGTTTTCATAACGGTCTCCCTCTTCCTTCGTCCAGTCTCCCAAATTGGCCATGATTCTTTTTAGGTTCTTTATGCCATATTCACTCGCTTTCATGGCATTATCACCAAGATCTTCGCTTTGTGTTCTTGGGTCAGCGTTGTTACCATACTCATATGTACCAAACCAAATTCTTGGATTTTGAGCCAAGCGTTCGTTATACATTTTATTACGCTGCTTTTTGTCTGCTTCTACATTGTCTGCACCAAAGCCATATCCCCACTCAATTGCCCAATGGTCATAGTCGCCTATGCGAGGAAACAAACCAGACTTATTGATATTGTCTTCTGGTTGTGCAACATAATTGAAACGAGCATAGTCCATAATTGAAGCAGTATGTCCGTTTGCCTCTACCCAAGTTTTATCGCGTAATTTTTCAACAGGGGTCTTGCTGCTTGAACCCATGTTGTGTCTCAGGCCAAGTGTATGCCCAACTTCATGTGAAGAAACAAACCTGATTAAATTACCCATTAGGTCTTCATCATATTTCATCTTACGTGCATCAGGATCAACCGCAGCAGTTTGAACAAAATACCAATCATGAACCAGGCTCATTACATTGTGGTACCATCCAATATGGCTCTCAATAATTTCTCCAGTGCGCGGATCGTGAACGTTCGGTCCGTATGCATTTGAAATATCCGAGGCGAAGTAGCGAACTACAGAAAAACGTGCATCTTCCAAGCTCATGGTGCTGTCGTTCTCCGGCCATTCTTTTCCTACGATTGCATTTTTGAAACCAGCTTTCTCAAAAGATTTCTGCCAGTCGTTGATACCTTGTATCAAATACGGTCTCCATTTTTTAGGAGTAGCAGGATCTATGTAATAAACGATGGGTTTGGTTGGCTCAACGAGTTCGCCTTTTTTCCATTTTTCAATATCTTCTTTTTTAGGCTCTAGTCTCCAGCGAACAACAAAACTTTCATTTTCAACTTTTTGTTGATCGTCGCTGTACACGGTGTAGTCTTCTGCGAAGAAACCAACGCGTGGATCATTCATCCTTCTTTGCATTGGGTTTTCTGGCAAGATGATGAAAGAGGTATTGATCTCAAGTGTTACTGCACCAGCGGCACTAGCAGCAGGTAAAGATGCTGAAGGGGCAGGAAATCCTCCACCAAGTCCAGCTGGAGATGGGGATGAAGAAAAAGTTTTTACAGTCCTTACTTCAGTATTGATAGGAAAACTTTTAATTACTTCGATATAAGATCTGTCACTTAATATTCCGCTAAGGTTCAATCTTCTTTTAGATTGACTGTTCACAGACACCACTTGGTTGTCACCTTTGAAAAAATCAGTTACTTCAATTACAGCACCAGTAGAATCTTTTCCAAATGCCTTGATTTCAAAAGACGCAGCAATTGGATCGAGATTGGAATTGCTTACTGCTTTGTAAATGGGTTGTGCGGAATCAGCTACGCTAATTAAAGTAACCACTCTCATGAATACTTTATTATCCGGACCCTTTTCGAATTTTAGTACTTGTTGGTTAGCAAGTTCACCGCCGTAAACACCACCGCCACCAGCTACTTTGGTATAACGGGTGATGGCCATGATTTCTTTGCCAAAAAGATTTTCGTTGATTTCAAAAAAATACTTCTCGTCAATTTTATGAACAGTAAACAAACCTTTGGTTGTTTTTGCTTTCGCAGTAATTACATCCTTGTAAGGTTTTGGTCCGGGTTTTGCTGCAGCAGGCGGAGGTGTTTGCCCTGCTGTTGGTGGTGTGGTTGCAGGTGCGCCTGGTGGAGGCGGAGGAGGGTTTCTCTCCCTTCTTTCCTGCGCCACAGCAGAAAATTGTTGTGTGATGGCCAGGGAAACTACTAATATTGCCCCGAAGATTTGATTTGGTCTCATTTTTCTCTTTTTATGTGGATAGTAAATATAAGCGTTATGTTGAAAAAAAATCAGATTTGTTAAGAATGGTGAAGATGCCATTATTACCAAAAGTTTGCGAGAATTTGAACAAATTTTAATTTTTTTCCACCCTTGTCATTTTTTTAACCAATTTTATTATCTTGCTATCCGGGCTTAAAATAATCACCACGACTTTACCGTCTGATTGATTATTTTTAGTAGCATTGTAAACATATTTTTTTACCAAACTGTAATCTTTAAATCAAAAAACGAAAGTCATGGCAGAAACTAAACCAAATGCAGCTGCTAAAGCATCAACTTCAACAAAAACCCAAGGTGGTGGAAACGCAATTTCTTATCTAGCTCCGCTCGTTTGTATCATTGCTGGATATGCAGTATGGAGATTTATTTTGGGTAACCCGGACGGATTTTCCAAGCCGGATGATTTAGGTGGTTTCTGGCCCTCACACAAAGGTCCACTTGGTGCTTGGAATCGTATGTATGAAGGTGGTATTATTGTTCCCTTATTGATTGGGTGCTTCTTTATGGTGGTTGTGTTTTCAATCGAACGTTTCCTTACCATCAGAAAAGCAACAGGAACTTCATCCAATTCTGATTTTGTTCGCAAGATTCAATTTGAGCTTGCAAACAAAAATGTAGATGCAGCAATTGCACTTTGCGACAAGCAAAAAGGAAGTGTGGGCAATGTTATGAAAGCGGGTCTTAAAAAATACAAAGAGATGATCAGTTCTGGTGAATTTTCAACTGATCAAAAAGTTGCAGCAATTCAAAAGGAAGTAGAAGAGGCAACTGCACTTGAATTACCAATGTTGCAGAAAAACTTGGTATTCCTATCCACGCTCACTTCTCTTGGTACACTAATAGCTTTGTTGGGAACTGTGTTGGGTATGATCAAGTCCTTCTCCGCACTAGGTGAGGAAGGTGGTTCAGGTGCTGCTGCTGAACTCGCAGTAGGTATCTCTGAAGCGCTCTACAACACTGCTCTTGGTATTGGTACTTCATCTGTGGCTTTGATGATGTACAATGTATTCACTACAAGAATAGATTCTATAACTTATGGAATAGATGAGTCTGGATTTACACTAACTCAGAGCTTTGTTTCTCAATACAAGTAAATGCTTTTCGATTCATTTATGGAAAGACTAAGCCATAGCATCTAATTCTTAAATAAGTAAATATGCCAAGTGTTAAATTAAAAAAACATGCACCGGATAACGACATGACTCCCTTCGTGGATATCGCGTTTCTTATCCTGTCGTTTTTCATCATGGCAACCAAATTCAAGCCAGAGGAACCAGTTGAGGTTACTACACCAAACTCAGTTTCTTCTGTTTTATTGCCTGAGAAGGATGCCTTCATGGTGTCTATTGATAAAGATGGGAGAGTCTTCATATCCATGGACAATCCACAGGCTCGTCAGTTGCTCATTCAAAACATGAATAAAAGTCGTGCTCTAGGATTGAGTCCTGCCGAAATCAAAACCTTCGTAAACGCATCCAGTCTTGGAGTTCCTTTCAGCCAACTGAAAAGTTTATTATCCTTGGATCCAGATGCGGAAGATTACGATGCTGCTTTAAAATCGCAAGCAGGTATTCCTTGTGCCGATTCTACCGGCGGCGAGCTAACTACCTGGGTGAGAGAAGCACTAGTAGCTTATTCTGGCAAAAAGCTTAATTTGCTTATAAAGTCTGATAACAATACAAAGTATCCTGCATTTAAAAATGTATTGAATGCATTCAAGGTCAACGATCAGAATAAATTTCTGCTTGTAACTTCTCCTGAGGATGCACCTCCAGGTACCGCTTTGTTTGCAACCCGTCAAAATCAGATTCAAGGCAAAAAATGATCTTAAAAAATTAAAAATTACCGAATATGTCTAGTATTGATACAAGTGGTGATAGTGGCGGACACAAAAAAGGACCCGGTGTAAAGAAGGCCAAGAAAATGTCTACCAAGGTAGACATGACACCAATGGTGGATCTTGGTTTCTTATTGATTACATTTTTCATTTTTACATCTACCATGTCTCAGCCAACGGCAATGAACTTGTTTATGCCTAAGGATGTAGATAAACCCGAGGAGCAAAATAAAGTAAAGGAGTCTGGTGCTTTCACGCTGATGCTTGGCAAAGAAGATGTGGTTTATTTTTACGAAGGAATGGACCCAGCCACGCCAGGCAATTTCCGTTCGGCCTCTTTCAAAACAATCAGGGATGAAATTATCCGAAAAAAGCAGAGTACAAATCCAGAAGATCTCGTAATAATAATTAAGCCTTCAAGTGATGCTACTTACAAAAACACGGTAGATATACTAGACGAGATGACTATCAATGAGATTAAACGTTATGCTATGGTGGATATTTCAGATGTTGAAAACCAATTGGTCAAAATAACTGAGGCAGCTGCTGGTATCAAGTGATTTGTATAGAATTTAAAGAAAAATTGAATCTTTTAAAAAAGCATTACAATGGATGCAAATAAAATTTTAGGCGCTGACTTGGTAGATCTCATCTTTGATGGAAGAAACAAGAGCTATGGTGCTTATGAGTTGCGTACGGGCTACAACAAGAGGCTTCGTAATGCATTGTTACTCACTGTAGCATTAGCACTTTTGATCTTGCTACTTTCTTTCATTTCTTCTTTGGATATTGGTGCGAAAAAAGGGCAAGTTCAAATCAAAGAAGTACAGTTGGAAGAAATCAAACAAGATGATCAACCAGAACCACCACCACCACCTCCTCCGAAACCACCAGAACCTCCCAAAGTGGAAATGGCAAAATTCACTCCTCCAAAAGTGGTAAAAGACGAAGATGTTAAGGAAGACGAGAAGCCGCCGGAAGTCGAAAAGTTAGAAGATACCAAAATCGGTACGGTCAACCAAGAGGGTACCAAAGACGAAGGTATTGTCGCTCCTCCAGTGGAAAGTACAGTTGTTGAAGCTCCTGCTCAGGACGACTACGACAAAGTATTTACGAAGGTGGAGATTGACGCGGAGTTCCCTGGTGGAACCAATGGTTGGACCCGCTACGTTACACGTGAAATTGAAAGAAACATCGATGAGCTTCAAGATGATGGTCGCTCTGGTACAGTTGTTGTTCTTTTCATTGTGGACAATCAGGGTGGGGTTAGTGAGGTACGTGCCTTGCCTTGCGGCGAAGCAGGTGTTGGAAACTGTCTTCCTCCAAACTCTAAATTGGCTGAAATTGCAGTCAATGCAATTAGAAAAGGTCCAAAATGGAAACCAGCTGTTCAAAACGGTAGAAATGTAAAAGCTTACCGTCGCCAGCCTGTTACCTTCCAATTGGCCGAAGAATAGTCAACTCACTTTTACAATAGTTAAGTCGTTCCGTATATGCGGAACGACTTTTTTTATTCCGCTAACAATTGTTTTGCACCTAATTTTGTGACATGTCGGCATTAAAATGGAACGATATCATCGTAGCACTTGCAACCCCTCCAGGTGTTGGTGCTATTGGCATTATTAGGCTTAGTGGAAAAGGTGCAATTGAGCTGGTTGATCTAATGTTTCCTTCTAAACAATTGATCAATCAACAGGCCAATACGCTTCATGTTGGTGTTCTTGTAGATGGAGATACAAAATTAGATGAAGTGATTGTCTCCTTGTTTAAATCTCCGCGTTCTTACACGGGTGAAGATGTAGTGGAGATTTCTTGCCACGGTTCTTCTTTCATTCTACAACAGGTTATAGAGAGCTGTATTAAAAAAGGAGCTCGTCTAGCCACACCAGGTGAATTTACCATGCGGGCTTTTCTTCAAGGTAAGATGGACCTCATTCAAGCAGAAGCCGTGGCAGATCTAATTGCCTCTGGAACCAAGGCTGCACAAGAAACAGCGCTGAACCAAGTGCGTGGGGGATTCTCCAATATACTTGCTGTTTTACGTGATGAGCTCATCAAGTTTTCTGCTTTAATTGAATTGGAACTCGATTTCTCCCAAGAAGATGTTGAATTTGTGGATAGAAAGAGTTTGAAAGAATTGCTATTGAGGATAAGTGTTACTGTGAGCAACCTACTCCAGTCTTTTCAACTGGGAAATGTAATTAAAAACGGGGTGAGTGTTGCTATCGTTGGAAAACCCAATGCTGGAAAATCGACCTTGCTCAATTCTCTATTAAATGAAAATCGTGCAATTGTCAGTTCTATTGCCGGTACAACCAGAGACACGATTGAAGAAGTGTTGAACATCGATGGTATTTTATTCAGACTGATCGATACCGCAGGCATACGCGATGGTGCAGATGAAATTGAAGCCATTGGGGTAGAGAAGAGCAGAGAGAAAATGCGCTCAGCAGATTTGGTGGTTTATCTCTTTGATGCATTAGAAGAGACCAAGGAAAATGTAGAGACCGTTCAACAAGAATTGTTTGCTGTTGCCAAGAACTGCTTAATGGTTGGGAATAAGTTGGATGATATCAAACAAATCGAAACTAGAGCGGCCTATTATCAGCTTGAAGAGGCGGTTTATATTTCAGCAAAAGAAAATAAAGGATTGGATCAACTACGCAGAAAGCTTACTGCCAAAGTAACACAAGGCGTAATCAATACAGAAAATACCATCGTTACCAACGCCAGACATTTTCAGTCGTTGCAAAAAGTAGGACAATCCATTGAATCGATTAATAATGGGTTGGAAAATAAATTGCCTGGAGATTTACTTGCAATCGACATCCGTCAATGCCTTCATTATTTAGGAGAGATCACTGGTCAGATTAGCAACGAAGATCAATTGGATTACATCTTTAGTAAGTTTTGTATTGGAAAGTGAAAAACTTCATATTCAAGTGTACGAATTTTAAAAAATAAAAATTATATATCAAATTATGTCTGTTTCGGATCGATTGAAAGCACTGAAAGAAGAAAAGTCGGCAGCCAATTTAAAAGCTGCTGAACTATTTTTAGCTGATAATGCAACCAAACAAGGTGTTGTGGTATTGTCTAGCGGATTACAATATCAAATTTTGTTAGACGGAAATGGAGAGAAACCAGCATTGCATCATATCGTTACATGTCACTATCATGGTACATTAATAAGTGGTGAAGTTTTTGATAGTTCCGTTAAAAGAGGACAACCTGCTTCATTTCCTGTAAATGGTGTAATTAAAGGTTGGGTTGAAGCATTGCAATTAATGCCTGTCGGCAGCAACTGGCGTCTTTTTTTACATCCCAATTTAGCATACGGCGATAAGCAAGTAAGTGCATTGATTGGACCTAACTGTGCACTGGTTTTTGATGTTGAATTGATCTCTTTTCAATAGTATACATTTCAACTAATTCCTTAAGCCTAAATTGGTTAATAAGTAATTTACAAAATCCCCCTCATAGCAAAAATCAAATTACTGCTAGCAGTTACAATACCCGATGAATAGTGTCTATACCGTTATTTGGGCTATCATATTTGGAAATAATTTGTACAAATAATATAGAATTGTTAACAATGTAGTTAATCTTCAATATTAAGATATCTTTACACTGAATCTACATTTTAATACAATTATGTCAAGAGCGGTGAAGGTATCAGTGTTAATGGCTGTTTATAATACAGATTTTTCCATTACAAAACGGGCAATTGATTCGGTCTTAAACCAAAGTTTTAAAGACTTTGAACTTATAATTATTGACGATGGTAGTAAGAACAATAACCGTGAGTCTTTAATGCAATATGCTGAGAAACACGAAGATAAAATTGTCTATATCAGGCATGCCAACCGTGGTCAAGCAGCTTCAATTAACCGCGGAGTGTTAAATAGTATTGGTGAATTTGTTACGATCATAGATAGTGATGACGAATATAAACCTAGTCATTTAAGTTCATGTCTTCGAGAAATGGACAACGCTGACCTAATTTGCTCTACAGCGGATACCATTGTTGATTCCATCGAAGACTACTATGTTCCAGATAAAAACGATTTGGGAAGAACTATTCATATTGATGATGTTGTTCTTTTTGCTACGCTGTTCGGACGTAGAAAAGTTTTTTTAAGTATCGACTTCCAAAGTGGATTTGCTGCAGATTCTGCTTTTTACGAAAAAGCGAGCTCACTGTTTCGCGTTAAAAAAGTTGCGCTAAGAACATACATTTATTACAGAAACAATCCCAGTAGCATTTGTTCGGTTTTAAAAAAGCAAAATTTGTTGTCTGATGAAATCCGAGATTTCTCCTTCTCTTGCAAACAGTAACCTTATATTGGCTAGTCATATCACTGGGGTTTATGATGTAAATCGCAATACCACACTTCAGGATGACAATTATGAATTGGTTCGCAATTGGGCAGAATCATTGTCCGCTGCACATCTTCAAGGAATTATTTTTCATAATAACTTTACTGCAGAAACCTGTAAAAAATTTGAAAACAAGAATGTTTCTTTTATTAAAGTTGATTACGATAATCACTTCAGTCCCAATGTATATCGTTACTTTATTTATAGAGACTTTTTGCAGCAAGAGATGCATCGATTAAAAAATATCTTTGTTACAGACATATCAGATGTAACAGTTTTAAGAAATCCATTTAGCGATCCGTTTTTTTTAGAAAACCCGACTTCTATTTTTTGTGGAGATGAACCCCAAAAGCTTAGGAATGATTGGATGCATGCCCATTCCGAAGTACTGCGTAATAAAATAGCTGATTACACAAAATTCGAAACAGAATTTGGTGAGGAAACACTTTTGAACTGTGGTATAATTGGGGGACCTGCTTCCTTGCTATTTGATTTTATTCAAAAATTGTGTTCAATTCATCAGCAGTTCAATCGCGATAACCAAACTGCGTATACTGGCGACATGGGGGCATTTAATTATTTGGCACGAACACAGTTTAATCATCAATTAAAGTATGGTGCTCCAGTGAATACCGTTTTTAAAATGTATGAAACTGAACGAACGGATTGTTGGTTCAGACATAAATGAGGTTGCTATAATGCCCTTCTTACAGAGAAAATAAAATTACTGCCTGCTGCTACAATGCCAGATGAATATGGCCTATAGCGCTGGTTGGTGATATTTTCCCAGCCTGCGGTGAAAGATGTTTTTGGGCCGATTTGATAAGCTGCTTTAAGATTAAGCGTGTACCAAGAAGGGGAGTAGGGTTTTCCGTTTGCATCCCTTGCATAGATGTCGATTTTTGCTTGCTCTACGGGAGCCAGTTCGTTGGCGCCAACTTCTCCATTGTAATAGGAAGAAAACTCGATAAACAATTTATCTCTGCTGTACCTCAAATTGGTATTGCCATAAAATGGTGCGGCATGTCTTAACGGGACTTGCTCGTTTCTAACGTTGTCTGTTTCTTTGCCATTGATCCAGTTGGCAAAACTCTGAATGAAAAGATCTCTGCTGATCTTATAATGCACACTGGTCTGTACGCCCCAGACAGTCGCCGTAGAAATATTTTGTAATGCCTGCACTTTACTCATCACACCATTGAATACAACACTGTCCTGCCCATCAAATTGATAAGGTCTTAGGGTAATGGCATTGTTGAGCCAAGTGTGAAAGACATTGAGCTCCACTTTTAATCGAGCGTTCGCTTTCCATACAAGACCGATTTCTGCATTCCATGCGTACTCTGAGGTTAAATTGGGGTTGGGCACCGTCAGGTTTCCCGGTACACTCTCGAATAATTTTCCCACATCATCCACATTGGGCATTCGATAACCTGTCGAAAAATTTCCATTGAGTTGGAGTTTCTCACTTGGTCTATAAACAAGACCAAGATTGCCAGTCAAGCCACCATCCTTAATGTTTATTTTGCTATACGGGAATTCAATAAAGTTGTTTTCAAAATTGGCACTAAGTTGATTATAGCTGTAACGTAGTCCACTGATTAAAGTCCATTTTTTCTCTAGATTCACTTTATAACTGCCATACAAACCACTGGTCAGCCAACGGCTGTTGTTGGGGTAGCGACCAACAAAAGGGGAGGTGCTACCACTGTTGATGTTGGTAGTAGAACCAACAGAGCCTACTTGATTGTACACATATTCTAATCCATAGAAAAAACTTCCCTTACCTATTTCTTTCTGTGCGTCCCAATTGATGCTTGTAGCATCTACACTTTCTGATTGCGTGTTTCTGTTGGCACTTGCTCTGGTTCTGTCAATGCGACTCTCTGCGTAATTCTGGTAACCAATCACCCATCTTGAAGCATCATATAACGCATTCTTTTTACTGTCAGATAAAGTAAGCGAATGCATTCTCCATAACATAGGTCCATAACTCCATTCCGCAAAACGAAGCTTCCCATTACGCTTCTCCAGTAATCGATCATACCTAGGCGCTTCTCCAGTACCGGCATAAGTGAATGAATACGTCATGTCTAGGTGGCTGTTTAATTTGTATCGAACTTTCTGCAACAAATTTAATTGCTCATATCCCGAAAAACGCTGTACCCTTGGATTGTTGTTGGCGACAAGGCTATCGATATTGTTGATGCGCTCAACATATTCTTTTCTTAAATATGAATCCGGACCATGAACCCCCATTTTCAAATCATCGTACTTGCTGTAGGTAAACGAACTTACAAATGCCCATCTTCCTTTTGATAGGTTGAAATCAGAATGAAATGTATTTTCTTTATTGGCAGTAGCATATCTAACTGTGGAGCTGCCTTTGATTTGTAATTTTGAAGTTTCTGCAAAAACAGGAGTAAGCGTATGAAAATCCATCACCCCACCAATCGCATCGCTGCCGTAGATCAAGGAACCTGGACCAAAAACGACTTCTGCTCCTTCTAAGCTAAGGGGATCAATGCTGATGATGTTTTGAATATTTCCACTTCTGTAAATAGCGTTATTCATGCGCACACCATCGACTACCATGAGGACTCTGTTTGTGGCAAAACCACGGATCATGGGACTTCCTCCGCCTAACTGACTTTTTTGTATGAAGACACTACCAATTTGTCCCAATAAATCTGCTGTTGTTTGCGGGTTCCTCAAACGGGCATCCCGGAGATTGACTTTTTCAATCATATTCGGGACTTCCTTCCTGTTTTGCTCCCATTTGTTAAAGGAGATCACTACCTCATCCAAATCGACTACCGCACTGTCTTTTTTTTGTCCCATCGCTACAATGGAAAAAAATAAAGTAATGAGAAAGACAGAAAAAACTTTTAGATGGGTTGGCATATGGACGAAAATGCTTCTTTATGATTTTGTTACGCAAAGTTAATCATCTCATCACATGAAATACGTCTTATATGTATCATCCTATGCTTATCTGCAGTAATTTTATTGAAAATTAAGCCAATGCCAAGGTTCTTTCTGTTTCTTCTGCTTTTTACAAGCTTGAATATATTTGCTCAAAACTCAAAGGCAATCGTATCCGGACCAATGATTGGTCATACTGAACTTAGAAGCAGTAAGATTTGGGTTGAACTTGATAAAGATGTCAACAATGTAAAGTTGGTATTTCATGAAACAACTCAGCCTGAAAGAAAAGGAATTGGTTACAGAACGCAACAATCAAATCCTTATACAAATATTGCAATCTTTGAATTGAATGACCTAAGACCAGGTACTGAGTATGTTTATCAACTGGTAGCAAAAGACAATAAAGTATTAGCCACAGGTAAATTGAAAACACAACAACTTTGGCAATGGCGCTCTGCTCCTCCTGATTTTTCTTTCTTAGCTGGAAGCTGTGCTTACTTTAATGAACCCCCTTATGACAGGCCGGGTAGACCCTATGGTGGTGATTCTACCATTTTTACAACCATGGCAAAAGAAAAAACGGATTTCATGTTGTGGCTAGGAGACAATTGGTACACAAGAGAAGTAGATTACTACAGTGGTTGGGGACTCTACAAAAGAGCAGCCACAGATAGAAAGATTCCTATTTTACAAGATTTCTGGAAGGCCATGCCTCATTATGCAATCTGGGATGACCATGATTATGGATGGAATGATGCAGACGCCAGCTATCCTTTTAAAAAAGAAAGTAGAGATGCATTTAAATCCTATTGGGCAAATCCTTCTTATGGCACAAAAGAAGATGCAGTTTATTCTAAGTTTACCTGGAATGATGTAGATGTTTTTATGCTGGATGATCGCTGGTACAGGAGTAACGACAATACAATGGATAGTGTTGGAGGTAAAGTAAATGCTGAAAAACAAATGTTTGGAAAAGAACAAATACAATGGTTAAAAAATGCTTTGCTTCAGAGTAACGCAAACAATAATATTAATTTCAGAATAATTGCTACGGGTAGTCAAGTCTTGAATCCAGTTAGTCCATTTGATTGTTTCCGTCGCTTCCCTGCAGAGTACAATGATTTTCTTGATTTCCTTGCTGAAAACAAAATCAATGGTGTTGTCTTCTTTACCGGCGATCGTCACCATAGCGAAATCATTAAACTCGATAGAAAAGGAGCCTATCCGCTTTTTGATATAACAGCATCTCCATTAACGTCTGGTACGCACAGTTTCGGGGGACCAGAAAAGGACAATCCTGCAAGAGTGCTAGGTGTTGATAAATTACAGAACTATGCAAGAGTTTCTTTCACTGGAAAATCTTCAGATAGGAAGTTACAAGTAGATTTTCTTGGTATCAAAGGCGAATTGATCAACTCATGGTCGATTTCTCAGAAAGAGTTGAGGTCGCCAAAATAATGATCTAGTTATCTGCTTGTTTAATGCTGGGCCTCTTGTCGTTTGGATCTCTTTTTTCGTAAACCTTGACGGGGTTTACGAGTACAGGTTTATGTTGGTGTGATCTGCTTAGTTCGTATGCATAAATAGCGCGTCCAATCTTATCAAAAAAAGGAAATCCGACAGTCTCTTCGTCATATTTTGAATCATTGACTACTCCATCACTGTTTACATAGATAGTAGCAGATAACATATAGTCGATATTGTTCTTTGTGTCCAGTACATAAGACACATCCGTCATAAACCCATAAGCCCATCCAACTTTATTAAACACCCGAATATGACTAGGAATGTTATGACTACTGTCGCCAAAGAAAAATTTCACATAACTGTCGTAAAATAGTTCACTATCGTATTTTGGATAGTTGGTCTCGGAAGGGTATTGTGACATATACTGCAATAAAAATAGTCGGTCTTCTTCTGATAGATTAAAACGATTTTTTTTCTCAACACTGTTCGGAAAAACTACTGATTGGGTCATTTTTCTCATGTCTTCAAGAGACATGTTGTTGTGCTTTGTAAAATCAAAAGGAGCTGCTACCAATTGATCTTCTCTGTTGATATGCGCATTTCCAATCAAGATGGGTGTGGGAAATTGAAAATTATCTGTATTGTATTGTGGGGCCTGTGTATAAATTGTATTTCCAGTTTCGTCTATGAATTGAATGCCATTGGTATGTCTGTTTTGTTCTTCGGTATAACCCATGAACTGTCTCGTAATTCTAGATGATGTATAGCCTTTTTCGATTAACTTTTTATTGATTTGTTCTTGTCCAATAAATTGATACATCCTGTTGTATGGATCGTTTTCAGAAATCAAGAAAGCACGCTTGATGAAATGCGCAATACTCGGAAAGCTGTTTTCTGCACTTGAATCGTTTGTCATGGCGACTTGCCTTTCATAGCTACTGTCGTATTTCATCCTGGTAAATTTGTTTATACCAGGCTTATTCATTTCCTGAAGTTTTTCCAATGACAAAAACGCCAAAGGCATTTTAACCATCGATGCCGGATTGAAATACAAGTCGGGATCAACGTTCAAATGGTAATTGGTAAAACTTGGTTTCCCTTTTTTATCGCGGTTGATTTGTGTATAGATAATCTGGATTCGGTATTGATCAGGATTGTTTAAAACCGACTTGGTTGTACTGTCTTGTATATTGCTCAAAATATCCTTCAGTAATGGGTCGTTTTTAGTTTGACCATGAATTTGTGTGCTTCCAAACAGAAAGACAATCGATATAAAAAGGGAAAATCTAATCATTATTTATAAAACTTTATTCAAGTTAAATTTAGTGTCTTTTGGGTATATTTGGTTAACCCCTTAAACAAGTGCACATGCAAGCCCTACTCGGTGTAATTTTTCATTTTATTGGTGGATTTGCTTCTGGAAGTTTTTATATGCCTTACAAGCAAGTAAAGGGCTGGAATTGGGAAAGTTTTTGGATTGTGGGTGGTATGTTTTCTTGGTTGATTGTCCCACCCGTTGCTGCATATCTTACCATTCCAGGATTTGTCGAAATTATCCAAGGTACATCGGGTTCCATTTTATTGCTGACTTATTTCTTTGGTGTATTGTGGGGTGTAGGCGGACTAACCTATGGGTTAGGTGTTCGCTATTTGGGTGTCTCTTTGGGCAGCAGCATCATCTTGGGATTGTGCATGGTCTTTGGCGCTTTAATTCCTGCATTGTATTATGATGTAAATCCAGTCGAAGGAAAAGATACATTCTCTGAAATGGTAAATAGCAGTTGGGGATTGACTGTTTTAGGTGGTTTGTTACTTTGTGTGATTGGTATTATGGTGAGTGGTAAGGCTGGTGTGATGAAAGAGAAAGAAATGAAAGCGGTGTCTGCTGAGTATAAGTTTGCACTGGGTATGACAGTGGCTATTGTTTCCGGAATCTTGAGTGCTTGTTTTAATTTTGGATTAGAGGCAGGACAATCCATGGCCAATGTTGCAAATGCTGTTTGGGTTGCATCACATCCAGGTGAGGGGGAGTTTCTGTATCGAAATAACGTAGTGTATGTAGTTCTACTTTGGGGCGGACTCACAACCAATTTTGTTTGGTGTATGATTTTAAATTTTCAAAACAAAACTTTTGGAGATTATACCAATAAAAAAACTCCTTTGTTGAAGAACTATCTGTTCTCTGCTTTGGCAGGTACAATGTGGTTTTTACAATTTTTCTTTTATGGAATGGGAGAAAGTAAATTGGGAAATGGTGCAAGCTCTTGGATCCTGCACATGGCATTTATTATCTTAATTGCCAATGTATGGGGTTTGGTACTTAGAGAATGGAAAGGTGTTGGTAAGAAAACAAATACAACGATTATTGTGGGCATTGCAATCATTATCTTATCGGTGTTAGTAGTAGGATATGGAAATAGTCTGCACAATTAAATTTTAATAAGACTGGGTATGAAAGAGTTTAAGCACGCGAGTTATTTATGGGATGATGCAATGGCAAAATCAATGGAGGGAGATGAAGTAGATTTGCTGGTCTATCGTTCGAATTTGTTGGGGGCAGATTTAAGATTGACAAATTATGGTGGGGGGAATACATCCTGTAAGCTGATGGCCAAAGATCCGCTGACTGGAAACAAAGTAGAAGTTATGTGGGTTAAGGGCAGTGGTGGAGATCTTGGAACTATGAAACGAAGTGGACTTGCTGCATTGTATGTAGACAGGTTGAGGAGTTTGAAGAATGTATATGGAGGGTTATCAACCGAAGACAGCATGGTAGAATTGTTTAACCATTGCATATATGATCTGGCATCCAAAGCGCCAAGTATCGATACGCCATTGCATGGATTTCTTCCATTCAAACACATTGATCACCTACATCCAGACGCAGCAATCGCAATTGCGGCATCAAAAGATGGAAAAAAAATCACACAAGAACTGTTCAACGGAACAATCGGTTGGGTCGATTGGCAACGTCCTGGCTTTGATTTGGGTCTCCAGCTGAAAAAATGTCTGGATGATAGTCCGGGTATTCGTGGAATCATGCTGGGCTCTCATGGTTTGTTTACTTGGGGAGATACTGCACATGATTGTTATCTCAATTCCCTCGAAGTGATTGAAGCTTGTGCTACTTACATTAATGATAAAATCAAATCAAATGGTATTGTTTTTGGGGGAGCAAAAATCGAAGCTTTTGAAAAAAGTAAACGACTTCAACAGGCTGCACAATTGTCTCCAATTTTAAGAGGGCTCTCTTCTTCGCACAACAATATGGTTGGACATTTTACAGATGATGAAAAAGTATTGGAGTTCATCAATTCGAATGACCTGCAAAAGTTAGCTCCAATGGGAACCAGTTGTCCTGATCATTTTCTTAGGACCAAAATCAATCCCTTGGTTTTGGATTTACCAGAAGGAATTGACCTCAGCGATACAGATAAAGTAAAAGCAATTTTGTTCCCACAATTTGAAGCTTACCGCAATAGGTATGCATCTTATTACAACACATGTAAACACGGAAATAGTCCAGCTATGCGGGATCCTAATCCAGTTGTAGTCTTGTATCCCGGCGTGGGAATGTTCACTTATGCAAAGGACAAATCGACTGCTAGAATTGCGGCTGAATTTTATGCAAACGCAATCAATGTGATGCGTGGCGCAGAGGCAATTTCATCCTACACTGCCTTGCCGCATCAAGAGGCTTTTGATATAGAGTATTGGCTTTTGGAAGAAGCAAAACTTCTACGTATGCCGAAACCAAAAGCACTTTCGGGAAAAGTGGCTTTGGTTACGGGAAGTGCTGGAGGGATTGGAAAAGCAGTTGCAAAAAAATATGCTGAAGAAGGTGCATGTATTGTGTTGTCAGATTTGGATGAGGATCGTCTTGAAAAAACACGTTTGGAGTTTGTTGAAAAGTTTGGAAAAGACGCGGTTCATGCAGTAGCGTTTAACATAACAGATGCTGCCAGTATTGTTGATGCATTTGAATCGACTGCATTGGTATTTGGGGGGATAGATATTGTTGTGAATTCCGCTGGTTTATCGATCTCTAAATCCATTGAAGACCATACAGAGAAAGATTGGGACTTATTATACGATGTGTTGGTAAAGGGACAATTCTTTGTAACCCAAGCTGCAGTAAAAATTATGCGCAAGCAAGCAAGTGGTGGAGATATCATCAATATTGTAAGTAAAAATGCATTGGTGTCTGGACCAAACAATGCTGGATATGGTTCTGCAAAAGCAGCCCAATTGCATTTAGGTCGACTTAACGCAGCAGAACTTGGTAAAGATGGAATTAGAGTAAACACAGTGAATCCGGATGCTGTTATAGCAGACAGTAAAATTTGGGAAGGTGATTGGGCCAAAGGTCGCGCTGAAGCTTATGGTATTACTATCGCTGAGTTACCTGCTTTTTATGCTAAGCGTACACTATTGAACCAAATTATTTTGCCAGAAGATATTGCCAATGCATGTTTCGCTTTTGTGGGTGGACTATTAGCAAAATCGACTGGAAATGTGATCAACGTAGACGGCGGAATCGCCAATGCTTTTGTTCGTTAAAAAATAATTAATGCCATGAGGGTTTTACAATCAGACATTGACCAGTACAATAATGACATTGCTAAAGCGCATGATAAAAAATTCAATTATGCGCTATCTGTAGTAGATAAGACAGAGGAAATTATTGCACATCTTACAAGGTTTCAAGTAGCTATTCCCAGCTGGGCGCTTGGAGCGGGCGGGACAAGGTTCGGAAGATTTTCAATTGGTGGTGAACCCGCAAATTTGGAACAAAAAATAGAAGATGTTGGTCTCATTCACAAACTGAACCAATCGAGTGGTGCAATATCACTGCATATACCATGGGACATTCCTACAGATGCAGCCCACATTAAATCTCTTGCGCAGTCACATGGCCTCCAATTTGATGCCATGAATTCAAATACATTTCAAGACCAACAAAATCAACAGCACAGTTATAAATATGGCTCTTTGCAACATGTAGACAAATCCGTGCGTAACCAAGCGATTGCGCATAACATAGATGTGATTAAGCATGGGATTGAATTGGGCTCAAAATCATTGACTGTTTGGTTGTCTGATGGCTCCTGTTTTCCGGGCCAGCTCAATTTTAGAAAAGCTTTTCAACATGTATTGGAAAGTTTAGAAGAAGTTTACCAAGTATTGCCACCAGATTGGAAACTATTCATTGAATACAAAGCCTTTGAACCTAATTTTTATTCAATGACAGTCGGGGATTGGGGACAGTCCTTGTTGCTGGCAAACAAACTTGGCCCCAAGGCATATACGCTGGTCGATTTAGGACATCACCTACCAAATGCAAATATCGAACAGATTGTATCCTTGCTCTTGATGGAAAATAAATTGGGAGGATTTCATTTCAACGATTCTAAATATGGCGACGATGATCTAACCGTAGGATCGATCAGACCGTATCAACTATTTCTAATTTTCAGAGAATTGGTAGAAGGTATGAATGCCCGTGGAATGGATCATGCGCAGGATCTGGGATGGATGATTGATGCCTCCCACAACATAAAAGATCCATTGGAAGATCTTTTGCAATCCGTAGAAGCAATTCAAATTGCCTATGCCCAGGCTTTAATGGTGGATGACCTTGCATTAGAAAAGGCAAGATCTTCAAATGATGTAGTGCTTGCCCAGGAAATTTTGCAACATGCTTTCCGCACAGATGTTCGTCCAATTGTTGCAGAGGCAAGAAGAAGAAAAGGAGCAGCATTGGATCCATTGGCAGCTTACAGAAAAATGAAAGTTAGAGAGCAATTGATTAAAGAAAGAGGAGTAAATGTAAAAGCTACTGGTTTGTAGTATGAAACAAATCGAAGTCATAGCTGTTTTTGATATTGGAAAGACAAACAAAAAACTTTTTCTTTACGATCATACACTGCAAACTGTATTTGAGAAATCTGTTGTTTTAAAAGAAATAGTAGATCAAGACAATTTCCCTACTGAAGATATCCATGCTTTAAGCAAATTTGTGGTAGATGAATTTGATGCCATCATAAATGATCCTCGATTCTTTGTTAAGGGAGTTAATTTTAGTGCTTATGGTGCGAGTTTGGTCTATCTCGATCAAAATGGTAATGTGCTTACACCTTTGTATAATTATTTAAAACCTTACCCGAAGTATTTACAAGAAAAATTTTATAACCAATATGGGGGCGAAAATGAATTTTCGCGATCTGCAGCATCTCCGGTTTTAGGAAGTTTAAATTCGGGGATGCAGTTATACAGGCTAAAACAGGTATATCCAGAGCTTTTTAAAAGAGTCGCACATGTATTGCATCTTCCCCAATATCTTTCTTGGTTGATTACTGGCAAATTTTATACGGAGCTTACCAGTATTGGTTGTCACACCAACTTGTGGAATTTCGATAAACAGACTTATCAGCAGTGGTTGTCAAATGAAGGTGTCTTGACCTTATTGCCAGAGATGGTACCTCCCTCGTCAGTCGTTCATCTAGATTACAAAGGAAAAGATATTGCAGTTGGTATTGGATTACACGACAGCTCATCTGCTTTGATACCATACCTTAAGCAAAGGGAAACGAATTTCATGTTGTTATCAACCGGGACATGGTGCATCAGTTTAAATCCCTTTAACCATAGTCC
>JBFYPP010000008.1:0-20199 GCA_041303255.1 Chitinophagia bacterium
ATCAAAATTGATTTAGGATCTGAAATCAAGCCATCTGTTTTCATTTTGCCAAAAGTGATGTATGCCTGAAATTCATTGATGATGGTTTTCTCTCCCAGTAATTGTCCAACCGAGACCATGTCTTGTTGATTAACTCCAATTACCCAAGCAATGGGGGAGAATAAATATCCGAGTAACATTTGAAATGATAGCGTTTCATATCGGCCGTTGCTAAAGTTGTTGACCAAAGTGTTGATACCCGTAAATCCGCCAATATATCCTAGCACAGCATTCAAAACGTACATCAAAGAGGTAAATACAATAAGAATTGCACCTACGTTAACTGCTAGTTTCAATCCATCTGTGGTACCCAATGAAATTGCGTCTAAAGCATTGTCGCCAAATTTCTCCTTACTCAATACAATGTTTTGATCGATGGGTTCTGTTTGTGGGAATAGCATTTTAGAGCATACTATCGCAGCCGGTGCACTCATGATGGATTGACTGAGCATGTGTAATGCGAAATAATGTTGCTGTACTGGATCATCTCCTCCTAGGAATCCAATGTATGCAGCCAAGACAGAACCAGCTGTATTGGCCATTCCTCCGACCATGATACAAAGTATTTCACTCCTGTTCATTTTTTCCAAAAATGGTCTCACCATCAATGGGGCCTCTGTTTGTCCCAAAAAGATATTGGCCGCAGTGGATACACTTTCCGCTCCTGATACTTTTAACTTGCTCAATAAAAGCGCAAAAAAGTACACAATTTTTTGTAGAATCCCGAGATAGTAAAAAAGAGCAGAGAGTGCAGCGAAAAAGATGATATTGGGTAAAGCTTGAATTGCAAATGTATATCCCCAGCTGCCTGAAGCATCCGCCAGGTTTCCAAACATAAACTCAATTCCCTTGTGGGCAAGGTTGATTAAATCTACAAATCTGTCTGATAACCACTGAATAGCAATACGGAAGAAATTGTATTTTCCTTTAGTGAGTACACCTATTGCAAAACCAATTTGAGCAACAACACCTAAGACGACTAGTTTCCAGTTTATGGCTTTTTTGTTGTTGCTTAATAAATAACAGATACCTATCAAAACGAACATCCCTAGTAATCCGTGTGCAAGGTTCTCCCACTTTGCTTCCATGTTAGTTTGGTTTGGCGGCAATATACAATTTTATTCAGGACAAGAAAGAGCGGAACTTTTTAATTGTCATCTCATAGAGTTCCGTTATATCTGTGGATAAGTTAAACTTGATTATCGTGAAGCCATAACAAGCTGAAAAGAATGTCAATTTAATGGCAGCAGTCAGCCATGGGCTGAATGGGAGAGGTGAAAAATAAAGCACAGTCGCAAACACAATAGCGCTTAGCAAGGCCCCTCCGTTTTTCCAGGAAAAGGGTTGAAGTCCGTATATCTTTTTGATATACATAAACCGAATAAAATTATAGAGCATTATTGCAATCAAACTTCCAAAAGCAGTGCCAATAATGCCGTATTTCCTGGTAAGCAAATAATTAAAAAGAATCGAAATAAACACGAAAAACATATTCGTAAACAGGTCAATTCGCCAATGTTTCGACAATTGAAGAATTTGTGAATTGAGGCCTGTGCCCAAATCAATTAATTTTCCAAATCCCAACACAATCATAAGTATTGCCAATCCCCCATAAGATGGTCCTAAAATGGCTTGAAGAAAAGGAATAGACAATACCACCAACCCCATTATACCTGCTGCTATTATCAATAAATTAAGTGCTGTCTTTTTATAGAGTCGGTCAAGTTTTTCAATGTCATTGTTTTTCCACGCAATTGCAATTTGAGGAGTGGCTGCAGAAACCATACTGCGCTGTGGTACATCCATTACCGTAATCAAATAAGTTGCAATTGTGAAAATAGCCGCATCTGCCAGTCCACCTTCAGATTGGGAAGCAATGATCAGTGTATCGTTTGTTTTTGCAACAATATTTAATACAGCACTTAAGAAATAGGCTCCGCCAAATTTTGCCATCATACTCCCATAGCGATGGGTTACTTTACTTTTCTTAAAAGTGATGCTAAACTCTTTGCTCCTGTATACAACCCATACAAGAATCGAAACAGGGATAAAATAGAGGTATGCGTAGGTCCCAATAAAAAAATCGAAATCGTTTATATATCCCAGTGCCCAGGTTCCAATAAGCACCAATGTGAGTATTCTAAATAAAAATTCTTTTAAAAAATTGGCAATTACTGTCCTGCCAATAATCCAAGCAAACACCTCAAGCATGGAAATGGCCACCAAGGAGATCGTTAGTGGGTAGACCAATTTAAAGTGGGTTACCAAGATAGGGGAGCGGTACCCAAATTTTTTTAATGCCCATGGTTCAATAATTGGGAACGCAAGGTAAATAAGCAGACACATAACAATGCCTATTAGGAAAACCCATGTTAGCAAATCATTGTTTTTTTTATCTACATGGTGTTTGTAGAAAGGGTAGAATTTCATGGCGACGGGTAAAGTTCCAGCAGCACATATCGTAGAAAAAATAAGTGCGATATCCATGAGCACCCTGGTTAAACCAAATTCTTCAGGAGTAAAAAATCTTGGAAAAAGAAAAAGTACATTCAGTGCCCCAATAGCAAAGCCTGCATAAATAAAAAGGGAAGAATAAATGCTTTGTTTTCTTATTGTAGCCATGGAACCTATAATACGGTATTCAAATGTAATTCATTTCGTATTCTTCTTAGAGGATGTTCCATGATTTAGGAATTAGGTCTGTAGTATCTTCCTGAAAGTTTTTAAACCAATTCTTTGGCGCAACTACTTGTTTGTCTTGATGATCGCTCAACCAAGCCGTCCACCAACTAAAACTACTGTTGGCGATAATATGGTATTTGCATGATCGCATGGCCTGAAAATCTTCAAACATGGAATTTGTTTTATGGCCACTGGCCAACTCAAAAGGGAGTCCTAGATCAAGATTTTGTTTAACCCAAGATGGATCATCGGTAAAAACATAAATCTTTAGATGCGGACAAATTTGTTTTAAAAATGCTGTTGCTTTTTGGTAATACTCATTATTCAGTTCAGCATAATACGCATTGTATGGTGCTTTCAAATAATCTCCTTTTCGAACATGTATTGAAACACTTTCATGAGAAGGCAAATGCTGTATAAAATCTGATGCATTTTTGTAGCAAGCTGGATCAAGTATATACTTCTCTTTTATAAGTTGATTTATCGATGAAAAATACAGTTCAGATTGCCAATATCCTTTTAGATAAACAGATGAAGATAGTTGTGAGAAGTTCGACTGAAATGAAAATTTTTGTTCTTTATAAAAGCTTTTTCGACTTGTAGGTAAAATAGATTGTATTTTTCTATTTAAACTTGAAGAAGGATAAAGGTGATTGATTTCACTTTGATCTGCTTGGTTAACGTCTATGTTAAAATGAGTCAAAGCCAATTTTCTATTCGTATCAAATGAATTAAAATTGCTGTTGATTTTGAGTGGTGTGTTGTGTTTGTTTGAAAGGGCTAAACCAGCTGCGTACTGAAACAATTGATTTCCAAGTCCACCGGTAATTTCAGTGATAATCATTTTCTTGATTTAGCTGAATTAGTTTTTTATCAATTCAAATATTCCACAACCATACGCTAGGTTGAAATTTCTTTTACCAGCCTCAGAATAGGGATCAGCTTGTTCCACCAAATCACCATTGTCATTTACGTATGAGAATTCTTTCAATGATAAATCGTTTAATTCAAAAAGTTCAAGAAGATAGCTGATGTCAAAAACCCGATGTGCGTTAAACTCAATTCTTGGTCTTCCAATGGGTGTTGAAAGGTAAAGTGTACCACCTGTCATTAAACAATTAGCCAGGTTCTTAATCCCCTTCTTATGGCCATTTAAATCTAGAGGGTCGCCATATCTTCCTAGTCCAAAATGTTCAATCGCATGCAGACAGGAAAGTGAAGTGGTTTTGACTGGGAACTCAAACTGTTCAGACATTAAATCAGCCTGCATGAATTTGATGTTTCTGCTTTTACTCTCAATGTGTCGGATATCTAAAATTTCAATTTCTCTGAAGCTGGCAACATGGGCTACAAAACCGTCAATTCTTGAACCAACATCTACATGTCTACCAGGATTTGCTAGGAATATTTTTTTGGCTACATGCAGATCTTGATGAAAATAATGTCCGGATGCCACACCTGCAGCATCATAGCGATCTGCCAAAATAGGGTAAAAGCCAACGCTTCTAAAATCTTGTTGGTTTTTGAATTGCTTATTAAATTCTCTATAATCACTCAATATAGGAATACACCCTTTGATTCCCATTTTAAGTTGGTGGGTATAAATACCAAATTGAGTGAGGAGATGCTTTATTTTTTCAAAGTTTGTCACCGGAATTGTTTGCAAATAAAAAAACCGCCACGTCGCGTGGCGGTTTCAAAAATACTGAAATAGTTTTTTAGATATGCGATTCAATTTTTTTAACAAAGCTCTGCTTGGGTTGGGCACCAACCAATTTATCAACAACCTGACCATTTTTTATAAAAAGGATCGCTGGGATAGAGGTAATGCCATAGTTCATAGAAAGCTGAGGATTGTGATCCACGTTTACCTTCCCTACATTAACTCTTCCTTCAAATTCTTTTGAAAGTTCTTCTACAACCGGACCAATTGCGCGGCAAGGTCCGCACCATTCAGCCCAAAAATCAATCATTGAGAGTTTTTCAGAATCCAAAACTTCAGTCTGAAAATTGCCATCTGTAAATTCCTTTGCCATGTATTGTGATTGTGTGTTAATAATCAATTGAATTGCAAAATTAGTTCCATTTTTTAATATATAGACATTCGGTCAGTATTACTTTATACAGTGTCAACCTGAACATCAATCAAAGGGTTCTTTTCAAGGAAATCAGCCATTTCGTCATTCATTTCAAAGCCCTTTTCGGTAGTTTTCATTTGTACCATTAGTCTTTCCACCTGGTCTACCAATACCACTTTTAGTCTGACCCTCCCTGGGTGTTTTTTTAGGTTGTTTTGCAGAAAATCCACTTGTTCTGGCATGATCGATCCAGCCTGTAGGGTTAATTGCACCTGTTTTGTAAATACCTTTTTGATGGTTTCGAGCAGACAGATCTCATTTACCCGAAAATTCCACTCATTTCTGCTTTCCCATCTTTCATAATTCCCTTTTACATAAATGCAGGTGCCTTGTGTAAAATAATTGGAAAACCTGATGTATTGATCTCCAAAGAGTGTGATATCTGTCTTGCCGGAAAAATCTTCGATGGTAATGGTACCATACTTTTTTCCAGCCCTTGAAATTTTATGAAATGCAGAAGTTACCAACCCGGCCACCCTAATGCCCTGTGTTGGGTTTTTTTGTAAGTCAATTGCACCTTTAAATTCGTTAAAATCATCAATTCGGAGGATGTTGTAGTAACGCAATTCAAATCTGTAGTGGTCTAATGGGTGTCCACTTAAAAACATCCCCGTAACCTCTTTTTCTTTATCCAATATTTCTGTTAAAGACCAAACCGGACAATCCAGGACTTTAGGTGGTGGAATTTCATGAACCAAAGAAAGATCACCAAACAAAGTGTTCTGATTTGAAGTGGTTTGGTTCTGCCATATGTTTCCGTATTTGATGATTTTCTCTAATCCATTGGAACTGTCTCCCTCTTGTTGGAAAAAATACTGCGCACGGTGAATTTCAGGAAAGCAATCAAAGCTGCCAGACATGGCCAGACTTTCCAGTGATTTCTTGTTGACTGTTCGCTGGTTTACTCTTTTTACCAATTCAAAAATTGTTGGATAAGTGCCATGTTTCTCCCGCTCTTCAATGATTGATTCTACGGCGGCTTCACCAACTCCTTTTAGTCCGCCTAAACCAATTCGGATTTCTCCCTTTTTATTTACAGCAAAGCTTTTTAGTGATTCGTTGATATCCGGACCAAGAACACTTAATCCCATGCGTTTACACTCCTCCATGAAAAATGTAATTTTTTCTATGGAACCTGCATGGTTCAAGACCGCAGCCATATAGATGGAAGGATAATGTGATTTCAAATAGGCCGTTTGGTATGCTATAAATGCGTAACACGTACTATGCGATTTATTAAAGGCATATTGTGCAAACGCTTCCCAGTCGGTCCAGATTTTTTGAAGTTTTTCCTCAGCATATCCTTTGCTACTCGCATTTGTGATGAATTGCCCTTTCATCTTGTCCAGTACTGATTTCTGCTTTTTACCCATGGCTTTCCTCAGTACATCTGCATCTCCTTTGCTAAAGCCAGCGAGTTTTTGGGCAAGAAGCATCACCTGCTCTTGGTATACAGTAATGCCATAAGTCTCTTCTAAATACTCTTTCATTTCCTCCAAGTCGTAACTAATGGCTTCTCTTCCGTGCTTTCTATTAATGAAATTCGGAATATATTCTAGTGGTCCTGGACGGTAAAGCGCGTTCATTGCAATCAGGTCTTCAAACTTGTCTGGTTTGAGGTCTCTGAGGTATTTCTGCATACCCGGACTCTCAAATTGGAATGTACCGATGGTTTCTCCTTTTTGATAAAGCTGAAAGGTTTTTTCGTCGTCTAAAGGAATTTTTTCAATGTCAATTTCTATCCCAAAATTCAGTTTTATCAACTGAAGGGAGGTCTTGATGATGTTCAAGGTCCTTAGACCTAGGAAGTCCATTTTTATTACACCGGCATCCTCAATTACACTTCCTTCAATTTGTGTAACCCACATTGGTGAATCTTTCGCAATACATACCGGTAAAAGGTCGGTTAAGTCTTGTGGGGCTATGATGATTCCTGCTGCATGTATACCTGTATTTCTAACAGATCCCTCTAAGATTTCAGCTTCGTGCAACACTGAGCTTCTGATGTCGTTCCCCTCATAGATCTCTCTTAACTTTTTTGCATTATCTATGTCATCCGCATTGAGGTTTTCTTTTTCTTCTAAACTCATTTCTCCTTTGAAAGGAGCATGTAGCAAACGTTTGAGCGTTATACCTGGTTTATCTGAAACGAGTTTTGCAAGTGCATTGGATTCGGGAAGTGGTAAGTCCATTGTTCTGGCAACATCCTTTATGCTCATCTTGGCAGCCATCGTACCATAGGTAATGATTTGTGCCACCTGATTTTTACCATACTTTTCAACTACATAATCGATCACTTTCTGTCTTCCTTCATCGTCGAAATCCGTATCTATATCGGGCATCGACTTTCTGTCTGGGTTAAGAAAACGCTCGAATAGAAGCTTGTATTTAATGGGGTCAATATTGGTAATTCCAATACAATAGGCTACCACACTACCTGCTGCAGAACCACGACCCGGACCGATAAAAACACCTAAATCTCTCCCTGCTTTGATGAAGTCAGAAACAATTAAAAAATACCCGGCAAACCCCATGGTTCTTATTGTGAAGAGCTCAAAAGCTATACGCTCTTCAATTTCAGCTGTCATGGTTTCATACCGCCTATTTGCACCTTCTCTTGTGAGGTGCTCCAAATATTCGTCCTGTGTTTTGTATGTTTTGGGTACTGGAAAATGGGGGAGTAAAATATCCTTTTTAAGGTCTAGTAACTCTACCTTATCAACTATTTCATTCGTATTGTCAATCGCCTCTTCCAAGTCATGAAAAGCCTTCTGCATTTCTGAGGTGGTCTTGAAAAAAAACTGGTCGTTGGGGAAGGCAAATCTTTTATTTTTAATACTGACATCATCATCTGAAAACTCCCTTGCAGCTGGTGTAGAAACCTTCTCCCCGGTATTGATACAGAGCAAAATATCGTGGGCATTGAAGTCTTTCTGGTCTATGTAGTGAGAGTCATTGGAAGCAATTACTTTAACATTGTATTTCTTTGCAAATTTCAACAAGACCTTGTTCACTTTCTCCTGATCCTCCATTCCGTGGCGCTGTAACTCCACATAATAGTCGTCTTGAAAAATATTCAACCACCATTTAAACTCATTTTCACCTTCAGCCTCTCCCTTTTTCATGATGGTTTGGGGCACCATAGCGCCCAAGCAGCAAGTGGTGGCAATTAATCCTTCATGGTATTTATGAATCAATTCTTTGTCGATTCTTGGATATTTGCTGTATAATCCTTCGATATACCCTAAAGAAGTGAGTTTAGTAAGGTTTTTATAGCCGATTTCGTTTTTGGCCAATAGTATTTGATGATGCCTTGGGTCCTTTTCTTCCTTGGTAAAAGTCTTCCTGTGGCGGTTCTCGGTTATGTAAAATTCACACCCAACGATTGGTTTTACCTTCAAAGGGCTATTTTTGTCATTCGGATCTATTCTGTTTTTGTAGGCTTCGGCCACAAATTGGAAAACACCGAACATGTTTCCATGGTCAGAAATGGCTATGGCAGGCATGTTGTCAGCTATTGCCTTTTTATAAAGCGCAGGTATGCTGGAAGCACCATCAAGGAGTGAGTATTGTGTATGAACGTGTAAGTGTGAGAACCTTTGCATTGGTATTAATAGGAAATTCAAATTTCGCAAATAATCGACAATAAACTGGAAGTGGTTTTCCACAGTCTTTATATGAAAAAACCATCCTTGATACCGTTTTTTTTGAAGTTGAAGGCTTTGTGCCTGTTTCTACTATTGGTTCAATCATGTACCCTATTCAAAAAAGCCACATTTACCCAAAGAGGGAGTGGAAATAAGGTGTTTTTTGATCAGGTTGAAGTTAGAGTCAATCCAAGTAACGGTATTCAACAAACTGCCCCAGATCTTGCATTAGGGGTCATTGAAGATAGCATCGGCAAAGTTTATATGGATGGCTTTCAAGGAATTGAATACATTTCTCCTTCTTTTTTTAAATATGCTGTGCTGTTGGACGTTGAAGTTGAGAAACTGTCTAACAAGAAATTGGTAGAGTACATTCATCAATGGTGGTCTGTACCTTACCGTATTGGAGGAAGCACCATGTCTGGTATTGATTGCTCTAATTTCGTAAAGGGGTTAACAAATTATGCTTACGGTTTAAATCTTCCAAGAACTTCACGTGAACAAGCTGCGTATTGTAGGGAAATAAACAAAGAAGAACTTAAAGAAGGTGATTTGGTGTTTTTTAATACGGGAAGAGGCATTTCACATGTAGGCTTGTACATGGCCAATAATAAATTTGTACATGCCTCCACTTCGATGGGAGTAGTAATTAGCAGTCTTGATGAGACGTATTGGAAAAGGCGTTATGTGAAATCAGGGCGAATGGAAATCAACAACTAATCAAAAGAGTTCCCTGTATCCAACATAAAAATTTGGGTCGGGTTTTAACTCCATCGGCTTTTTATTGGCCTTGTATTCTTTCCAACTATTGGTCGGATAAATCCAAGTTGCATTTCCATCTACAAATACCCTCATGGGAGCATTGAAATTTGCCTGACAATCAGACCAACGGTATTTGATTTTATTTCCCTGTTTTAAAATCTCCAAAGTAGGCACTTTCACATCCCTTAAATATTGGTCAAACAAGGGTGCTAAATCTCTTCCTACTTGTTCACTCCAAAATTTCTCTACTTCAGCTGAGGTAGTGATTTTATGGTAAAATCTTTTGTTCATCTCTCTCAATGCAGCCCTAAACTTTTCATCATTATCAAAGAGCTGCCTAACATAATGCACCAAGTTTCCTCCCTTGTAATACATATCTCCTGAGCCCTCTTCATTCACGCCATACTTTCCGATGATTGGGGAAGCATTCTCAATCAACTTCCTGGTGCCTTGCACATAGGCATCGCCGGCTTCTTTTCCGTATTGATAATTGGTGAAGATGGTTTCTGAATAGTTGGTAAATCCTTCATGTACCCACATGTCAGCTACCTCATTTGTGGTAATGTTATTGCCAAACCATTCATGTCCACTTTCATGGATGATTATGAAATCCCATTTTAAACCCCAGCCAGAACCGGATAAATCTCTACCTCTATACCCATTCTGGTAGCCATTGCCATAAGCAACTGCACTTTGGTGTTCCATGCCCAAGTGTGGAGATTCAACCAATTTAAATCCGTCTTCATAAAAAGGGTAGGGACCAAACCAATGTTCAAATGCTTTGAGCATTTGCGGGACTTGTTGAAACTGTTTTTTTGCTTTATCTACGTTATAATCTAGTACCCAGTAATCGCAATCCAGGTTTCCTTTTTCTCCAGGATAGGCCTCGCTAAAAGAAACATATTTTCCAATATAAGGGATGATGTTGTAATTGTTGATTGGATTCTTCACTTCCCATTCCCAGGTTGTAAAACCCGACTTAGCTGGTTTTTTACTTTTTAATCTTCCATTACCAACAGCAACCAAACTGTCTGGTGCATTGATTTTCAATGTTGCTCCATTATCTGGTTCATCTCCCTGGTGGTCTTTGCAAGGAAACCAAACGCTGGCACCTAAACCCTGACAAGCAACGCTCATCCATGGTCTACCAAGTTTGTCTTTGGAAAAAATCCAACCGCCATCCCAAGGGGGGCGCACTGCTACTTGTACGTTGCCAGAATAGTCAAGGGAGAGCTGTTGATCAGATCCTATAGGTAAGTTTTTACCTACTTGAATGAAAAAAACATTTCCATTTCTTGTGTATTTTAATTCGCTGTTGCCCAACATGACCTTGTCTAATTGCATAGGTGCTTGTAAGTCGATTTGCATCAAATCTCCATTCCCAATTACCTTAAATTGAATGTCTACTTTTCCTAAAATGTGTTTCTTTTCAAAATCAGGTTCAACAGATACTGCATAATGGGTAACATCCCACCAAGTTCTTTCTTTGCCTAGGGATCCTCTAAGGGTGTCTTGGTAAGTATAAGATTTAGACTGGCTATTCAACTGCGCTAAGGCATTTGAGCTAATGAAACATAAACCAATCAAGAAAAAAAATCTGTTCATTGGGCTTGTATTGCAGAAGTGATTTATTGTTTTTTTAATTTGTCCTTAAACGCTTTTTCAAATTTTTCTAATTTTGGACGTATTACATAATTACAATAAGGTTGATTGCCATTTTTATTGTAATAATCTTGGTGATAATTTTCTGCAGCATAATAATTTGTAAATGGCTCTATTGCAGTAACAATTGGTTTGCCGAATGCACCTGATTCATCGAGTTTTTTCTTAAAGAATTCTGCTCTTTCTTTCTGTTGTTTGTTGTGGTAGAAAACTACACTTCTGTACTGGGGACCAACATCATTTCCTTGTTGATTGAGCGTGGTTGGGTCATGTGTTTGCCAAAAAATCTCTAGTATTTCATCTAGGGTTACCTGCGTTGTATCAAACTCTACTTGAAGTACTTCAGCATGTCCAGTTGTTTTCTCACAGACTTCTTCATAGCTGGGATTCTCTACATGTCCACCACTATACCCGCTGGTTACTTTATTAACGCCTTTCACTTGCTGAAAAATAGCCTCTGTACACCAAAAGCATCCGTTGCCCAAGGTGATTGTTTCTGTATGCATAGATTTTGATTTTAAAAGGGGAGTACTGGGGATTTCTTTTTTTATCTTTTGTTGTCCACATGCAGTCAAAAAAAACAGCGTTGCCATCAAAAGGTGAATTGTTTTTTTCATTTGTCACTTTTTAAATATGCCCCTAAGTTAAATCTTATTGTGTTTGACAGTATTTTTAGGGCTATTTTTGATTGAATTTAGTTTTGGTTTAACATGAAATTATATCCAGAATCGGCATACATACAGTTGGAATTTGATAAGGTAAGGGCAATTTTGGTGGAACAAACCCAAACGCTGTATGGTAGACAAAAAGCGGAATCTTTGAGGATCCATACCCGAAAGCAATTCATTGAATTAGAATTGCGACAATCATACCAGTATTTACAACTGCTATCTTCCGGTCAAGGCTTTCAAAACGACCAGGTGTTTAATTTAGCAAAGGAGCTCAAACTCTTATCTATACCGGGAGCTGTTTTAAGCGGCGAGGTTTTCATTCAGTTTCGTAACCTGGCGGAGAGTATTCGTGGAATATTTAGGTGGTTTGATGATGAGCGTATCCATGCTTTTAATTGTCTGTATGAAGTAATCAAGATTACCCATTTTGAGAAATCCATTTCTGAACAGATTAACAAAGTTATTGGTGAAGATGCCAGGGTGGTAGACAATGCCAGTGTTGATCTTGCACGAATAAGGATGTCACTATTTAGAAAAAGAAATGAGCAGCGTAGGTCATTTGAGAAAATACGTAATAAATTACAAAAGGCGGGTTATATCGCAGACATCGAAGAGTCTTTTTTAAATGGAAGAAGGGTGCTTGCTATCTATGCAGAGCACAAGCGCATTGTAAAAGGGATTTTACACGGCGAAAGCGATACGCGAAGAACATCTTTTGTTGAGCCAGAAGAAACAATAGAAGTTAACAATGAAATCTATTCGCTGGAAAGCGATGAGCGCGATGAGGAATACCGCATATTGCGTGATTTAACAGCCAGGCTATTGGTTCAAAGTCCCTTACTAAAACAATACATGGAAGTATTGGGTGAGTTTGATTTTATAAGAGCCAAAGCTAAATTGGCACAACAAATGGATGCACACCTTCCCCATGTAGTTGATCATTCTGGTATAAAACTGGTTAAAGCCCATCATCCCTTGTTGTTTTTGTACAATAAAAAGCAATCCAAACCTGTCATTCCCCTTGATTTGGTATTAGATGAACGAAATCGAATTTTGCTTATATCTGGTCCGAATGCTGGCGGTAAAACAGTATGCTTAAAAACAACAGGCTTGTTGCAAATGATGGTGCAGTCTGGGTTGTTGGTGCCAGCCCATCCAGACTCTACCTTTGGAATTTACAAGCAATTGATGATTCATATAGGCGATACCCAAAGTATCGAATTTGAATTAAGTACTTATAGTGCTCATCTCATGAATATGAAACATTTCATGGAGGATGCAAATGGAAGGACATTGTTCTTTATTGATGAATTAGGCAGTGGCAGTGATCCCAATTTGGGCGGTGCTTTTGCTGAGGTTTTTTTAGAACAGTTGTTAAAAAGACATGCCTCTGGAATAGTTACCACCCATTATCTTAATCTAAAGGTGATGGCCAGCAAAACTTCTGGAATCATCAATGGCGCAATGGCCTTTGATGAAAAAAGTCTAATGCCCATGTACCGTTTGAATGTAGGAAAACCGGGAAGTTCTTACACATTTGCTATAGCAGAAAGAATAGGTTTATCAAAGGAGCTTATTGATAGGGCCAAAGAGCTGGTAGATGAAAATCATTTTACGCTTGATAAATTACTGAACAGGACTGAACAAGATTTGAGAGTACTGGAAAAGCGTGAAAAAGACCTTCAGAAACTGATTAAAGAAAATGAAGTTTTAAGAAAAAACCTTTCACAACAAATTGATAAAGAAAAACATGTTCAGCAAGTAGAGTTGTTAAAATACCAAAATCAAGTTTCAGAAGATAAGTTGATCTACCTCAAAGACATGGAACGTAAGCTCAAGCAGACAGTAAATGATTGGCGAAGGGCTGAAAATGAGCAGGATAAAAAAATGTTGATGAAAAACTTGCATGCACTTTTATTTAACCAAAAGGAAAAGCAGGTAAAGGAAAAAGTAAAGAAGAAGCTTGATTCAAGATACCGAGAATTAAGTGGTGAACCGAAAGTGGGTGATTCTGTCTTGATGAGTCAAAATAACAAAGTAGGAACCCTTACAGAAATTAGAGGGAAAAAAGCCATTGTTAATTTAGGCGCAATGCCTTTGCAAGTGAACTATGCTGATTTGAAAAGAGTGGAAGAAAAACCGCAAGAGGATAGCTAAATTATCAATATATTAGATTTCTATAAATAATCTGATATGCGTGTTTTGAGTTTATATCGACTACTTTTTTTCTTTTTGTTTACTTCGATTTCTTTTTCTGTTGTTGGTCAACAAAAAACAAATCCAGATTCAATCTCTAAAAAAATGGCTTGGTTCCAAGATGCCAAACTGGGTATTTTTATCCATTGGGGTATCTATGCAGTAAACGGGGTAGATGAAAGTTGGGCTTTTTACAACAAAAAAATGACTTGGGAAGCATACATGAAACAATTGAATGGTTTCACTGCTTCAAAATACAACCCAACTGATTGGGTTAATTTAATCAAAGCCTCGGGTGCAAAATATGCAGTACTTACTACAAAACACCATGATGGGGTAGCACTCTGGAATACAAATCAAGTACATTTTAGCACCGTGAAAAATACTCCTGCAAAAAGGGATGTACTAACACCGTTTTACCAGGAATTGAGAAAACAAAATATCAAGGCGGGTGCTTATTTTTCATTAATTGATTGGAGTCACCCTGACTATCCTGCCTTCATGAAAGATAGCATGCGGTATAAAGTAAAAGATCAACCGGCTAAATGGCAAAAGTTCCGGGACTTCTATCAGTCTCAACTCAATGAAGTTGCAGATCAGTTTAAACCTGATCTTTTTTGGTTTGATGGTGATTGGGAACATTCTGCTGAAGAATGGGAAAGTGAGAAAGTGAGGAAGACTTTGCTTTCCAAGAATCCTGGAGCGATCATCAACGGACGATTAATGGGTTATGGAGATTATGATACTCCTGAACAGAATGTACCAGTAACCCGACCAAAATACAATTGGTGGGAATTGTGTATGACAATCAATAACAATTGGGGCTTTCAACACCGTGATACCAATTGGAAAACGCCTTCACAAATCATTGCATTGTTTGCAGATGTAGTTAGTCATGGTGGGAATTTATTATTGGATATCGGACCAAAAGAAGATGGTACAATACCTGAAGAACAGCGGAATGTCCTGCTTGAATTAGGGAATTGGAACAAGAAGCATGAGCGAGCCATTTTTGGATCAATCCCTGGAATTGCTCTAGGACATTTCTACGGACCAACTACACTTTCTAAAGATTCTACAAAGTTGTATTTGTTTTTACAGGGACAAACAGCTGGGCAAATTATGGTGAAGGGGTTAGACAATGCCATTCAATCCATCAAAGTGGTTGGTAGTGAACAGCAGCTTTCACACAAAGTAGTTGGTAAGATTTCATGGAGTCCCGTTCCTGGTTTGGTATACATTGATGTTCCTCAGGGAGTGCAAGACAAGTACATGACTGTATTAGAACTGCAACTGGACAAGCCTGTCAAACTTTATAGTGGCAGAGGTGGATTTGAATAATGGAATACCTCTTCTGTAATCACCCACTTTGTATCTGGTGATGCCCAAGGAATCCTTTGTTGGAATTCTCCCATGAGCGTTTCCCATTCTTGTACTTTATCATTTGCTAAATCCATTCTAGCTTTTTCTTCAAAAGAAAAGTTATCGCTGGTTTCTAATTGCATAATGAGACGATTGCCTGTTCTGTAAATACGCATCGTTTCAATGCCAGAATCACCAAGGCTTTGAAGCACCTCTGGCCATACATCTTGATGGTACAGATCATATTGCCTGATTACTTCAGGGTCGTCTTTTAAATCTAGCGCTAGACAATATCTTTTCATGATGTTGATTTTATTTTATGACCCTTCCATCCAAAAAGGAATACTACGATAAAGCAAATCAGCGGAACGATATAGCCTATTTGAATATTATCGTTGCTCTGATCTATCATATAGCCCATGGCAACGGGAAAAATAGCACCTCCAATGATGGACATTACAATCAATGAAGCAGCTGCTTTCGTTTCTTCTTTCAACCCTTTTATTCCTAAAGAGAAAATAGTCGGAAACATAATTGACATAAAAAAACCTAATCCACCCAATGCCAAAACCACATATTGACCATCCGTGTATATGGCTAATGTGCACATAATAATACTAATCAGAGAATATACCGTCAATAGTTTTGCAGCATCAATGAACCTCATTAATACGCTTCCTAAAAATCTGCCCAGCATGAAAAGCAATCCATAGGCACTTAGGTATTTTCCTGCAGTAATTTCATCGGCACCACCTCCACTCATGGCTGCGCGAATAAAAAAGCTGGTTACACAGACTTGTGCCCCAACATAAAAAAATTGTGCTAGTATAGCCCATTTGGTATGCTTGTGTTGTAATGCTTGTTTTATACTTCCTTTTTCTTCTTGCTTATCTTGGTTGAATTCAGGGAATTTGTATAGCAGAAAAATGATGGCTATAATTAATAAAAATCCTCCGAGAAAGGCATAGGGTAGAATGACAGACCCTGCTTCCTGATCAAGATAGGTGTTTCTCGAAGTTTCAGTCATTGCAGTCAATTCTTCATTGCTAAACGACGTTCCTGATAAAATAAAAAAAGTGCCAATTAAAGGTGCAATAAATACGGCTAGTCCATTAAATGACTGTGCAAGATTTAATCTTGATGTTGCTGTTTCTTCATCACCCAATTGTGCGGCGTAAGGATTAGCAGCGGTCTCCAGCATGGTAAGTCCGCATCCAATGATAAATAATCCAGTTAAAAACAAACCATATGTTCTTGTTAATGCAGCAGGGATAAACAGAAAACATCCTGCGCTAAAAATGAGGAGGCCTGTAATGATGCCTTTTTTATAACCATACTGTTTCAGTACCCATCCTGCAGGCAAGGCTGTAATAAAATAGGCAAAATAAATTGCTGTGTCTACAAAGGTGGATTGCATATTAGACAGCAATAAAGCTTTTCTCAGTTGTGGAATCAAGATGCCATTTAGGTTATTGGCAATACCCCATAGAAAGAATAAGGTAGTGACAAGAATAAAGGGCAGCAGGTAGTTGGTTTTTTTGGTTGTCATTCACAATCATTTTTATTCAATAGCACGGTCTAGATGTACATATCCTCCATCTACATGTATCAACTGTCCAGTTGTATGTGAAGAACGATCAGATAAAAGAAAAGTAACCATATTTCCTATTTCTTCAATAGTGGTCATTCTTTTATCCAATGGAATCTTTTGCTCAATCTTTTGAAGAACTGAAGCTGGATTAGGAAGTGAATTGATCCAGGTCTCATACATGGAGGTATAACATTCAGCTACAACAACAGCATTCACTCTTATGCTGTATTTCAATAATTCCACGGCCCATTCTCTTGTTAATGCATTGCGTGCCCCATTGGCAGCTGCATATCCGGATGTATTTCCCTGTCCAATTTCTGCTACTTTAGAACTGATGTTGACAATTGATCCTTTTGATTTGATGAGGTAGGGTAATGACGACTGTGTAATGCTATAATAGTGTAAAAGGTTTTTGTCGAGCGATTGTTTAAATAAATCAACATTACCTTTTTCTAATCCAACTGCATCATTAATGCCTGCATTGTTTACAAGTCCATCAATACTGCCATGTTTTTGGGCCAGTATTTCGATTGCAGATCTGCATGCCTCAACTTGGGTTAAATCAATAGCAACAAAATCTCCTTTCCCCATTTCTTTTATCAATGCAGTTGCAGCTTCTTGATCACGATCAATGATTAAGGGTGTAGCGCCTTCTTGCGCTAATTGCAAACAAATACCTTTCCCAATGCCTTTAGCTCCGCCAGTAACGATAATATTTTTGTCTTGAAGGTTGAGGTTCATTGATGTTGTGTTGTAAAGCGACTATAATTTATAGAATTCTTTTGTGTTTAAGCCAAAGATCTTTGCTTTTTCTTCTTGCTTAAGTTGTGAACAAAACTGATTAACTACACTATAGGTGGTAGAAAAAGATCCAGAAACCAAGCTGACTGGCCAATCCGATCCAAAGCAGAGCCTATCTAATCCAAAATATTCCGCTACAATTTCCATATATGGATAGATGTCGTTGTATGTCCATTTTTTTTGATCTGCCTCTGTTGTCATTCCACTCAACTTACAATACACACTTGGATTAGTAGCAAGGATTTTGATTTGGGACTTCCATTCTTTAAATTCCTTGTTTTTTATTGCAGGCTTACCTAAATGATCAAGCATGAATCTATTGTCTGGTAGCTTGTCTGTAAAGCGAATGAGGGAATCTAATTGATTGTTGTGAACCAATAAGTCGAATGAATAGTCAAACGCCGCTAGCCGTTTTACATTTTCAAAAAACAATTTATTGCCTAAGTATTTTTCATCTGGCGAACCTTGCATGATGGTTCTAAAGCCTACAATTAATGGAGTTGATTTTAAATCAATCATTTTCACTTCTGAATTTGGGTCTAACAAGTCTACCCAACCTACAATTGCTTTTATGTAATTGTACTTTTCAGCTATATCAAGTAAGAAATTGTTCTCTGTATAGGTTTCTTCTGCCTGAACCACCACTGACCCATCAAAGGAATGATCATCTAATTCTTTTTTCAATTCAGATGGTGTAAAATCTTTTCTGATTACACTCATCTCATCACTTATCCAGCCATGCGTTTCTGGATGGTAGTTCCAAAAATGGTGATGCGCATCAATTCTCATGTGCAATTGCAATTTGGTGTTGTTCACCCAAACCTTCAATGCCAAGTCTGACTTCATCACCCGCTTTTAAATAAACAGGATGCGGTTTTTGTCCCATGCCCACACCTTCCGGAGTACCTGTACTGATTATATCACCAGGAAGTAGTGTCATGAATTGTGAAATATAGCTCACAATGGTTGGGATATTAAAAATGAGATCCGTTGTTGATGAATCCTGCATCCTCTTGTTATTTACATCTAACCACATATGTAGTTGATGTGGATTTGAGATTTCATCTTTAGTTACAAAGTAGGGACCAAGCGGTGCAAAATGATCACAGCTCTTGCCTTTTACCCATTGCCCACCTCTTTCTAATTGAAAAGCTCTTTCACTGTAATCGTTGTGTAGACAATAACCTGCAACATGATCCATGGCTTGCTCCAATCCGATATAACTTGTCTTTTTGCCAATGATTACTGCCAATTCTACTTCCCAATCGGTTTTCTCTGCATGTTTAGGAATGATTACGGGGTCATTTGGGCCACACATGGCACTCGTGCTCTTAAAAAACAACACAGGTTCCTTAGGCACATCCATGTTACTTTCTTTGGCATGTTTTGCATAGTTAAGTCCTACGCATATTATTTTCGATGGTCTTCCTACACAAGAAAGAAATCTTGGAGTCTCTTTTAATTCTTCACATTGTTCCGCATGGGCAATGAGCCAATTAGACAATGCGGTTAATCCATCTTTTTCAAAAAAGTCCTCGTTAAAGTCTCTTTGAAAGCTGCTGATGTCAATGTGCTTTCCATTTACATCCAACATGCCCAAGCCAATACTTCCTGCTTTATTAAACCTAAATAGTTTCATTGTTTAACCGTTTAATCTTATAAAACCGCCATCAATTGGGTAATCAGAACCAGTGATGAAGGATGCCTGTTTGCTGCACAAATAAAAGGCCAGTGAGGCAACTTCATCTGGCTTGCCCATTCTGCCAATCGGTTGCGTTTGTGAAAGTTTATGAAACATTTCCTGTTGTTGTCCAGGATAATGTTTGTTTAAAAAACCATCCACAAAAGGAGTATGAACACGTGCTGGTGAAATGCAATTGCATCTTATTCCTTTTTTAATAAAGTCCTTTGCAACACTAAGCGTCATGGCCAGAATTGCTCCCTTGCTCATGCTGTAAGCAAATCTATCATTAAGTCCTACTGTTGCTGCAATAGAAGCCATATTGAGTATCACGCCATGCTCTTGCTCTTCCATGAAGGGCAATACTGCATTCATGCAATTGTAACTTCCTTTTACATTTACATCAAAAATGCGTTGAAGATCATCCGCTGAAGTTGTTATCGCATTTCCAATATGCGCTATTCCAGCATTGTTAATCAAGATGCCAATGCCCCGTTTGATGGAAATCAGGGAAACAATTTCTTTAACCTGTTGCTGATTGGTAATGTCTATTTCGTGAAAAGTAACAGTTTCATCATTAAGTCCCAATGTTTTTTTAGTGGCTTCATCTGGTTGATTGATATCCAGTACATCAATTATTGCTCCTTGGTCATGAAACAGCTTTACTATGGATAAGCCAATGCCACTGGAACCGCCGGTTACGATAACATAGTGACTGGCCAATTGAAAAGGGGAGGAAGACATTTGATTTAAGTTTAAATTGATAGAGACAATTTAGGATAATTGGCATGAATTATTTCAATTAAATGGTATTTTTAAAATACAATTTTCTTTGTGGCACTAAATGCTACTAAAACATTCAATTCTTGCATATGAAATTATCCTTACTCTCTTTCTTGATCCTCTTATCAATGGGTGTATGGGGACAAGCACCGCCTAAGCCTTATGGTGCTGTTCCTTCAGAACG
>JBFYPP010000009.1:0-19937 GCA_041303255.1 Chitinophagia bacterium
CAATGCCAGGTAATCTTTTGCTTACAAGCACATCATAGTTGATTCTGCTGATAGGCCTTAAACCGAGGTTCATTCCCCAGTTTTTGCTTTTCGAAAGCGGAAGTCCCAATTGGAAATATGAAGGAATCAAGTATGATGAAGCAAATTTTCTTGGAGGGTTTAATGCCCTTAATGTTCTCGAGTTATAGTCCAAGCCAATATCAAAAGAGGTGATCTTAAGTTCAGCATAAGAAGCAGGATTCGCAAAATTGACAGTGGAAAAGTCGGCATAAGCTGAACTGATGCCACCCATTGCCCTGTTTAGAATATTTTGTTGGGGAACAGGGTCTCCCAATCCATACCTTGAATATGGGGAATTTTCTTGTCCTCTACTCTCATGTACACCCAATAGCAGGAATGCAGATAAGAAAATGAAAAATAAAGAGTTAGCTGTTGGTCTCACAAATCGCATACAATCCTTTGTATAATAAATCGGGGTCTGCAAATATCTTCTTTTTTAACAGCCTTTCAAAATAGGTGCAATCGCCCCCGGTTAAAACCACGTTAAAGTTGCTGTATTTTTTCTCATATTCTTCCACAATTCCCTCTATTTCCTTCGCCATCCCCATGATCACGCCGCTTAAGATATTGGATTTGGTGTCGAAACCAACCAATGGGAAGTTCCAATCTTTCTCAATGAGGGGTAAGAGTGCAGTTTGTTCATGCAAGGCGCGAAACCGCATCTCCAATCCGGGTGATATACTTCCCCCAAGAAATTGGTGGTATTTATTGATGAAATTATAGGTAATGCAGCTACCCAGTCCAATGACCAGGTTGTTTTTACCCGGGAAAAAATGAACCACAGCTGCGGAAAGCGCGAGGCGGTCGGCACCCACCGTTTCTGGTTTGCCCACGGGCACTGTAAAATTGAGTTTTGAAAGGTGATTCAGCTCATGAAAAGCTGTTTTTTCTTTCAATAGTACATTGATTTCAGGGGAATGGCGAATGACGGAAGAAAGAATGGATCGATAAGGATGGTATTCTCCCAAAAGACCTTTTATTTCATCTGTCCCGTCGCTTTTCAGCGTCTGGCTATGCAATAAACTGCCGTTTTCAAAGATGGCAGCTTTCATTCTTGTATTTCCAAAATCAAGACAGAGGGTCCTCATTCTTTGCGGTTTGCACAAAGGTGTGACAAAGTTGGCGAAAGCTTGATTTTATTTATCGTGATAATGCAATAATTTTAAGGTCTCTCATGGATAAATCAATCATACATCAAGCATTGTCTGGCGATAAGAAAAGTATTGCCCGATGTATTTCATGGATTGAAAATAAATCAATAGGATACGAAGCAGTTATTGAGGCCACTACACAAAACGAAGCAGCCCCCCTTATCGGCATCACTGGTCCGCCTGGCGCCGGCAAAAGCACACTGGTGGATGCTTTGGTATCAGTATATGTGGCTGAAGGGAAAAACATAGCTGTGCTTTGTGTAGACCCCTCTTCCCCTTTTCATGATGGAGCGTTGTTGGGCGACAGGATAAGGATGGGCAGGTGGTACAACGAGCCCTTGGTATATATTCGATCGCTTTCCAGTAGGGGATCATTGGGTGGATTGAATCCCAGTGCCAAGGAAATCACTGATTTTCTCAGGTACTGCGGTTTTGATGGGGTAATTATTGAAACTGTAGGTGTGGGACAGTCTGAGGTAGAGGTCGCGAGGTTGGCCGACTTAACCATTTTGGTACTTGTTCCAGAATCTGGAGATGAAGTGCAGTTTATGAAAGCCGGATTAATGGAAGCCGCTGATCTTTATGTGGTAAATAAATCAGACCGTCCGGGGGCTGAATTGTTTACTACCCAACTTAAAAATCAAGTCCACGAACAGGATCTTGTTTTTAATACGGTGGCATCAACGGGTGAAGGCGTAGATTTGCTGAAAGAAAGAATTTCGAAATATTTTTATACATCCTAAATAATTGAACATGAGTGAAATGATTCCTAACGAAGGTTTTCCAATTGTTGCCAAAGCTGAACCTTGCTGCGTAAAAGTTGAAGCAGGTAAAACCTATGCCTGGTGTACCTGTGGTTTGAGCGAGAAGCAGCCTTTTTGCGATGGTAAGCACAAAAAAATAGAAGGCAATCCCTACGCGAGTCTAAAAGTTACTTTTGAAGAAGAAAAAGAAGTTTGGCTTTGTCAGTGTAAAAAAACAAAGACACCTCCTTTTTGCGATGGAAGTCATAAATAATAAAGCCACAGTTAAGCGCAGATGAGATTAAAGGAACGCCTTTTGTATATGCTTTTATATGCTTTTTCTCTACTGCCCATGCGGGTGTTTTATCTGTTGAGTAATTTGTTTGCATTTGTTGCATTTTCTGGATTGGGGTATCGAAAGGAGATCGTAATGTCAAATCTTTCTATTGCATTTCCTGAAAAATCTGAGGGTGAGAAAGTTGCAATCGCCAAAGAGTTTTATTTGAACTTCTGTGATGCACTCGTAGAGTCCATTAAGTTAATCAGTGCAGACAACCGTCTGATTGAGAAACGGTTTGTTGTGGATCCTGAAATGATTAAAGCTTTTGAAGGGACTGAAAAAAACATTCAGATACATGCCATGCACAATTTCAGTTGGGAGATTGTGAATTTGGGTGTTGCAAGGGAAATGACATTGCCATTTTTAGGAGTCTATCAACCCATCACCAATTCTTTTTTCAATGAGTTGTTTAAAAAAATAAGATCTAGGAATGGCACTGTATTGATTCCTGCCAATGACTTTAAAAATAATTTTTTGCCGCATGATGGAAAGCAATATGTGATTGCATTGGTTGCTGACCAAAACCCAGGGAACCCCGCAAAAGCTTGGTGGGTCAACTTTTTCGGGAAGCCAGCACCATTTGTAATGGGTCCTGAAAATGCTGCTCGTCAACGCAATACCGTTGTACTGTTTGCCAATTTCTATAAAGTAAAACGCGGGGTCTATAGTTTTAGTGTTGAAAAAATTACAGACCATCCATCAGATTTGGCGCCAGGCGAGCTTACCTTAAAATACATCAAATACGTAGAAGATAAAATAAGAGAGCGGCCTGCAAATTATTTATGGAGCCACCGCAGATGGAAGCATCCATACAAGCCCGCGTATGAAAATCTCATTTTGGGTAATCTGGGTATTTGAGGAAAGTAAGATAGACGTAACTACTTCAAAAGATCGGATATCATCTGATTGATCATTTCTAATCGATCTAAATTTAATTTGTAGTACATGTATTTACCATCTCGTTCGGTTTTTACAATCCCCGATCGTCTGAGTATGGCTAGATGCTGACTCGCTACAGATTGTTCCAGTCTTAAATCGACAAATATTTCAGTTACAGTCGCTTGTCCCTTTTTGTCAATCAACTTGATCATATCTTGTCTCAACTTGTGGTTGATAGCACGAAATACAAGGGATGCTTTTTTAATGGTGAGGTGATCTAAAGATGGTGCTTTTGTCTGCAATTGATTTGGTTTTATAAATACACTTGACTGACCAAATTGATCTCCTTTTAAAAAATCAGACATAGGTAGTGTTTAGGTGTAGGTTAGTGTTCTAACACGAATATAAGGGATAATACTATTTCGTAGAAAAACAAGGAAACATAAAACTTAATCTAATGTGAAAATCCAAGGCGAGTACTATCCCTTTTGGGCAGTGTAGAAATCTTTTGTATAAAATGGAGCAATCGCAAAGAGGTCGGCAAAGATGCCTTTGATATAATGTTTAAACGCTAAAGTGGCATGGTTACTGTTGTTGTGAAGTGGTTGGGTAAACCTTGCATTTTCATTTTTACATATTGCTTCCCACTTTGAAGAGCCATCGCCAACAAATAAAATTGAGTTTGAATCAAGTAAATTACCAAAACTACTTTCCTCCAAAATCATGTTGTTAGGCGGAAGTAGCGGTTCCATGTTTTTGTTGTAAACTGCTGTAAAGACTTCCATCCTTCTCGCATCAATCATTGGGGCAATCAATTCTGCCGGATTTTCTTTGTTGCCATAAGCCATCCAATAGAGGGTATTGATGCATATTAAAGGCAGTTGGACAGCAAAGCAAATTCCTTTTGCAGCTGCTAAACCCACACGCAACCCTGTGTAAGAGCCTGGTCCGTTGATCACCGATACTGCCTTAAAATCTGCGACGGTCATCTTGTTTTTATTGCAAATAAGCTCAATGGCAGGATGTAAAAAAGCAGCATGTTCTTTTTGTGCATTATTAATGAGTTCATCAACCAAGATCCCATCTATACTGATACCAACACTGGCTTCTGACAGTGCGGTATTGATGAGTAGAATTGGAATGTTTTGTTGCGTGCTCATTTCTTGACCATGAAATGCAAAAATAGGTTGATGGAAACCAATTATCTTCGTCATTCTAAATTTAATTACAATGAATAAGCAAATCATCAATACTGCTGCTGCTCCTGCGCCAATTGGACCCTATAACCAGTCCGTAAAGGCCAATGGGTTTTTGTTTGTATCCGGACAAATTGCGATCGATCCAAGTACTGGAAATATTGATGCTACGACCATTGAAGAAGAGACCCATCAGGTAATGAAAAACCTTTCTGCAATACTTAATGAAGCAGGTATAGGATTCTCTGCTGTTGTAAAGACGACTATTTTTCTTACTGACATGGCTCATTTTGCAACAGTTAATGATGTGTATGCACATTATTTTGAGGGCGAGCACCCTGCAAGGGAGACCGTTGCTGTAAAAGGGCTTCCCAAAAATGTAAATGTGGAGATCAGTATGATAGCTGTGGCGTAAACACCGGTTATATTAAAAAAAGCAGTATTTTGGCTCGTAAAACATAAGCTCTTAACCATGATTTTCTTTACAGCTTATTTCAAAAAACAAATTAAATAATTCATGAGAATTCTAATACTATTAATTTCATTTGTATCATCTTTATTTTTTACAAATGAAGTCAACGCCCAAGGTTGTGTAGCGATAAGGGGACTAGGAAGCGCATCCTGTATCAATCATGAAACATCTGTGGATACTACTTCATGGTCGATTACCATCAATAACAGGTATTTTAAATCGTACAAACATTTTGTTGGATTAGCAGAGCAGAAAGAACGAATTGAAAATCGAACTGAAGTCATCAATCATACTTTTAGTACTGATTTTTTTATCCAAAAAAACATCAACAGCCGCCTTTCTTTAGCAGTAAATATCCCGCTTATTTCTAATGCACGTTCATCATTGTATGAGCATGGAGGTAATGCTGCAGGACCATCTGCAAGAAATAATACACACTCATTTGGAATAGGTGATGTCAGAATTGCAGGTTATTATTGGTTGCGTGATCCATTTAAGGCTGCTAAATGGAATCTGCAAGCGGGATTGGGTTTGAAATTGCCTACTGGCGATTATCGTTATAGCGATTATTTTGTTCGTAATGACACCACAAAGGTCTTGGGGCCTGTTGATCAGTCGATTCAATTGGGTGATGGCGGTACGGGTATATCACTTGAACTTTCTGGTTATTATGCCTTTAACCATAAATGGTCCGTTTACAGTAATTTTTTCTACTTGGCTAATCCTCGTGAACAGAATGGGGTATCGACTGCCCGCGGTGGCGTATCAACACCAGCAAGTGTTGCTTACGGTAGTAACGTAATGAGTGTTGCAGATCAATACATGTACCGTGCTGGAATTAGTTATATGGGAAAGTACCTAACGGGTACTTTGGGTGTTAGAAAAGATGGAATTCCTTCCGTTGATTTGATTGGTGGAAGCAATGGTTTCAGAAGGCCTGGGTATGTAGTAGCAGTGGAACCGGGTTTGAGTTATATGAAAAGCAAAGTGACCTATTTCATTAATCTGCCAGTATCCGTTCAAAGAAACAGAACCCAAAGTGTTCCGGATAAAATTAGAACGGAAAAAACAGGAGTATACTTTAAGGGGGATGCTGCATTTGCTGATTACCTGCTTAACGCTGGTGTAGTACTTCGGTTTTAGGATGAATTTAAAATGAACTATCTTACTTGTTGATTGTTTTTTTAACAAGAATACAAGATGGAATCAACTTTATCGACCACCTCAAAGCAAGATCAATCAGCAGGAACCAGGACTGGTTTTAAAGAAGTTTTTGATCAGCAAGTAGATTTTTTCCATACTCAAGCTACGCAACCAATTGCATTTAGAATTGCGCAATTAAAAAAATTAAAGCAATCCATTCTAGATCATCAATCAGAGGTATATGCTGCGCTTTACAAGGATTTGAGAAAGTCTGAATACGAGGCGTTTGGTTCTGAAATTGGACAAATAATTAAAGAAATCGATTTTGCAATACGTCATCTTCCAACATGGGCTTCTCCCAAGCGAGTTCCTACGCCTATGATGTTTTTTCCATCAACAAGTAGGTTATATCGCGATCCTTTGGGTGTGGTGTTGATTATTTCTCCTTGGAATTATCCTTTTTTCCTATCTATCAGTCCACTTGTAAGTGCGATTGCTGGAGGCAATACGGCTATTGTTAAGCCATCAGAAGAAGCAGCGCATACAGCAGTTGTGGTAGAAAAAATACTTTCAGGCATTTTTGAATCGAATTATGTTCATGTTGTTCAGGGTATTGGAGAAGAAGTAATTCCGCCAATGCTAAGTGAAGTTCGTTTCGACCATGTGTTTTTTACTGGTAGTTCTGAAGTGGGACAAAAAATCATGGAAATGGCAGCTAAAAAATTGGTGCCAGTTACCTTAGAGTTGGGTGGAAAAAGTCCATGTATAGTAGACCAATCAGCATCGCTCGACTATAGTGCAAAGAAAATTGCCTGGAGTAAATTGATGAATGCAGGTCAGACCTGCATTGCACCTGATTATGTGCTTGTGCACCGTTCTGTAAAAGATCAACTGGTTTCCAAACTCAGAGAAAATTTTAAGCAAATGCATGGGGAGGATCCTTCAAAAAGTGAAGATTTTGGAAGAATCATCAATGCAAAAAGATTCAAGAGTATTGCAGCTTATCTTACCCAAGGAAAACTAGTTACAGGAGGAAGACATAATGAAGCTGATCTTTATATTGAGCCAACCATTCTTGAAGATATTTCTATGAATGATTCAGTGATGCAGATGGAGATATTTGGCCCGGTTCTTCCTGTTATTGCTTACGACTCAAATGAAGAAGTTATAAAGTGGATTGAAAAAAATCCATTCCCTCTTGCGCTGTATGTTTATGCAGAAGATAAAAATGTACAGGACTATTTTATTTCAGCTGTGCGATTTGGAGGGGGTGCAATTAACAATGGAATTATTCATTTAGCCAATCCCCATCTTCCTTTCGGCGGTGTTGGTCTAAGTGGTACCGGACAATACCATGGTAAATTTGGGTTTGATACATTTACGAGACCCAAAGCAGTTTTGCATTCAAGGTCTTGGTTCGATGTTCCACTTTGGTATGCCCCATACAAGGGTAAAACAAGTTTATTGAAAAAGATTTTCAAATTCGCATAATGTATGTAATGGGAAATAAATTTATAAAAATTGGAATTGCAGTAATCATGGTTTCAGCTATTGCTTATGCCTGTACCGCATCTAAAACATCAACCAACATGAGTTCCAGACAAAATATGCTAAAAAAGTTTTATCCTGTACTTACCAATGTAACACGGTTTTTTGGGGTAAATAGCAAAGTGGTACTGCCTGCAATAGTTGCTAATCCTGTTTCTTCCATTTACAACATTCCTTTTGAGTTGATTAGTGGGGATACTTCGAATTTGTCTAGTTACAGAGGAAAAAAAATTATTCTCGTGAATACGGCAAGTGATTGTGGTTATACAGGTCAATATGAAGAGTTGCAAAAATTGTACAGTCAGCGCAAATCTGAAATTGTCATTATCGGATTCCCAGCAAACGATTTCAAGCAACAAGAAAAAGGGAGTAACGAAGAAATTGCATCGTTTTGTAAAAAAAACTATGGAGTTGAATTTCCTTTGGCCATGAAAGCGACAGTAATTAAAAATGAGCAGCAGCATGCGATCTTCAAATGGCTATCTGACCCATCTCAAAATGGCTGGAATACACAGGCTCCTTCATGGAATTTTTCCAAGTATGTACTTGATGAAGAGGGAAAGTTAATTGGGTATTTTGATCCTGGAGTTAGTCCACTTGGCAATGATTTTTCAAAAATTTTAGATACTCCTAAACCCTAGTTTGGATGGCTAATCAAGATGAAACTCTGTTGGTGTTGGTGAATGAGCAGGATGAAGCAATGGGCACCATGGAAAAAATGGAAGTCCACCGAAAAGCCTTACTACACAGGGCCTTCAGTGTTTTTATATTTAACAGCAAGGGGGAAATGCTTTTGCAGCGTAGGGCTTTACAGAAATACCACAGTGGGGGGTTATGGACCAACGCTTGTTGCAGTCACCCTTTTCCAACTGAAACGCCGGTATCTGCTGCTATGCGTAGAATGAAAGAAGAGCTGGGTTTTACTACTCAGGTTGAGCCTGCATTTTCATTTATCTATAAAGCGACCCTGGATAATGAACTTACGGAGTATGAATTTGATCATGTATTGGTAGGCGTTTATGATGGGGAACTACTACTCAATGAGGATGAGGTAGGCGATTACTGTTTCCGTTCGATGGAAGACCTTAAAGAACATCTAGCTCAATATCCGGATAAATATACAGCCTGGTTCAAAATTGCAGTCCCCATGTTAGAGGAGTATTTAACCAAAAACAAGAGCAGTATACATGGAGCGTAAAAAAGCAATTGTAGTGGGCGCAGGAATTGCTGGAATTGCTACCGCTATTCGGTTATCCTTGAAAGGGTTTGAAGTGGAGGTCCATGAAAAAAATAATGTCGCAGGCGGTAAAATGTATTTAATTGAAAAGGGGGGTTATAAATTTGATGCTGGGCCTTCTCTATTTACCCAGCCAGCAAACATCGAAGAATTGTTTACCCTCGCTGGAGAAGACATAAAAAATTACTTTCAGTACGACTCCCTTTCACTTGCATGTAGGTATTTCTTTGAGAATGGAAAGCAGGTAAACGCCTATACTTCTGCTGAGGCCTTTGCCAATGAGATGGAAGAAAAGCTAGGAGAACCGAAAGTGCATGTGTTGCGTTATTTGCGCAATGCTGAAAAAGTATATGAGGCAGTTGGACAAATATTTCTCAATTTTTCATTGCATAAGGCAGCCACATGGTTGCATCCAAGAGTGTTTAAAGCCTTGTCCACAGTTAAGTTTCCTTATTTATTCAATACATTGAATGAATTCAATCACAGTAGTTTTTCCACACCAGAGGCAGTGCAAATTTTCAATCGTTTTGCTACCTACAATGGAAGTAATCCCTACAGTGCACCAGGCATGTTGAGTTTGATACCGCATTTGGAGCAGAACCAAGGTACTTTTTATCCTACTGGAGGAATGATCGGTATTCCCAATGCTTTGGTGGCACTGGCAGAAAAAAAAGGAGTAAAGTTTGTGCTCAACAGTGCTGTAAAAGAGATTGTGGTTAAGGACAAAAAAATCTCTGGCATAACCAATGAAAATGGATTTGTTTCTGCTGATTTGGTGGTTAGCAATGTAGACAGTTATTTTACCTACAAGCATTTATTGGGGGATGTAGCAGCTGCAAAAAAAATTCTCAAGAACGAGAGAAGCAGCAGTGCTTATATTTTTTATTGGGGAGTGAAAAAATTATTTCCTGAACTCCATTTGCATAACATCTTTTTTAGCGCATCTTATCAGGAAGAGTTTCAGCATCTTTTTGTGAAGAAGCAATTTTTTCATGATCCCACCATTTATATCAATATTACTTCTAAAATGGAAGGCGGACAGGCACCTGAGGGCTGCGAAAATTGGTTCGTGATGGTGAATGCCCCCGCCAATACGGAGATGGATTGGGAGGCTCAACGCGAGGAATTGAGAAGAAATATAATTTCTAAATTGAATCGAATGTTATCCACTAACCTCGATGCGCATATTGAGGTAGAGGAGGTGCTAACGCCATTAGACATTGAACAAAAAACAGATTCTTACAAGGGATCTCTTTATGGAACCAGTTCCAATTCGAAATGGGCCGCTTTTTTGCGACAAGCTAATTTCTCTTCCCAATTAGAGGGCCTCTATTTCACAGGGGGGAGCGTACATCCAGGGGGAGGTATTCCATTGTGTTTGAAAAGTGCAAAAATAGTTTCAGAAATGATTGACTAGTGGAGCAAATGGCAAAAAACAAAGAATATCTTCAACCATTGGTCCGTATATTGGTTATTTAAATATGCCCACAAACCTTCATTCCTTCATGACCAATTACGCACTTTTCAGGAATCCCCTGAAATGGTCAGTTTTTTTGGCCTTGTTGGTCCATGTTTCTGGGGCTATTGGTATCGGTTTTTTTGATCGACAGTTTTTTATTGGGTTTACCGCCCTCAATCTTTTTTTGATGTTTCTTTTGTTGTTGTGGAATGAAGTTGAACTCAACGGCAAGCTATTGAAAGCCTTTCTATTTGCATTTTTTGTGGGTATACTCACCGAAATGATTGGGGTAAATACAGGCTGGTTGTTTGGAAGTTATCATTATGGTAGTGTATTTGGAGAGAAGATCAAGGGAGTGCCTATTTTAATTGGACTCAATTGGTTTTGTATCGTGTATGCGTCTTATCAAATCGCGATTTCCCTCAGTAATAAACTCAAATTTAATTGGGTTGGTACTTCATTGATGACTTCCACAATCGCAACAATATTTGATTGGATCATGGAGCCCGTAGCCCTAAAGCTTGGATTTTGGCAGTGGCAGAACAAGGAAATTCCATTATTGAATTATATGAGTTGGTTTGGGGTCTCGTTTTTAGTAGCCTTGTTCTTCTCTTGGCTAGGGATTAAGAAGACCAATGGCTTCGCATTGTACCTGCTGCTCATACAGGTATTGTTCTTCCTATTTCTTAATTCATTCATTTCCTAATCTCGGAAAATATTTTAGGGCAATTTTTTGGTTAAATTGGGGTATAATATTTCACTGTAGTTTGCAGGTGAGTTACTTTAACATGTGTTTATGAACCCGGCAATCAGCCCTTCCTCCTTTAATGCTTCGATGTTGCAGGCTTGGTCTGCGTTTTCAGATGAATTCATTGCTGTTTGGAATGAAAAATGTGAAGAGGTGCTTTATTGCAATGAAGTGTATAGACAATTTTTTGGTCATGCCAATAAACAGGAATTTATTAGTGAGTATAGTTTTCTTGGACTTAGAAAGCATCCTTTGAGTGATGAAATACGAGAACTCGTATTAAATACGTTGAGAAGAACTGGGAGCTGGACTGAAGAGGTGATGTTGGTCAAAAAAAAGGGGACTGCATTTTTATGTCGATTAGACATTACATCGTTTGAGTTTGATGGGAAAACATTTTATCTGCAACGCACCATCAACATCGATGCGCAAAGAGTGTTTTCCGAAAATTTATTCAAAGAGATTAAAAAATTTGAAGCCTTGTTTCAGCATGCCACAATGCCTATCATACTGGTGAATAAGCAGGGTAGCATCATCTTGGCAAACCAACAAGCATTGTCGTTGTTTGAATATGGGTTAAATGAAATGATCGGCATCAAGGTAGAAAACCTTATTCCTTCTAGATTTAAAGAACAACACGAGCACCACCGAAATAATTATGAAACAAAGCCAGAGAGCAGACCCATGGGAAAGGGAATGAAGCTGGCTGGTCTGAAGAAAGGGGGAAGGGAGTTTCCTGTTGAAATAAGTCTGGGGCATTACATGATTGAGAATGAGCCCTATGTTATCGCTTTTATAGTAGACATAACAAGCAGAATTGCCTTTGAAACTATGCTTAGAACGCAAAAAGAAGAAGTAGAGTCTGTAAATAAGCAAATCGAAAAACTGAACGAAGAGCTTGAACACAAGGTAGAGGTGAGAACCCAAGAATTGACTGAAGCATTAAGTAAAGAGAAGGAACTGAGCGATTTAAAATCGAGGTTTGTATCTATGGCATCTCACGAATTCAGAACACCACTTAGCACTATTTTATCTTCTGTTTCTTTGATTGGGAAATATGTTGAATCAAACGAGCAAGATAAACGCGATAAACATATTTTAAGAATAAGGTCGGCCGTAAACAACCTTACCGATATACTCAATGAATTCCTCTCTCTGGGCAAAATAGAAGAAGGCAAGATACAAATTCATTTTTCAGAGTTCAACATCAAAGAACAGATGCGCTTGATCATTAGCGAAATCAGACCTATACTTAAAAAGGGACAGTTTATAGAGTACCTACATGAAGGAGTAACACAAGTGAATTTAGATCTGTCCTTGGTAAGAAATATTCTAATTAATCTTATTTCTAATGCCATCAAGTTTTCGTCTGAAGGAGCAACCATCTGGGTATCGAGTAGTTGTGAGAATAACATGGTTGTACTCACTATAAAAGATCAGGGATTGGGCATACCTGACGAAGACATGAAACATCTTTTTGAAAGATTTTTTAGAGGGAAAAATGTATTGAATATCCCAGGAACTGGACTGGGTCTGCATATTGTGTCGAAGTATATAGAGTTGATGGATGGAACTATATCCGTAGCAAGTGAAATTGAAAAGGGGACAATCTTTACTATAAAATTTAACTTATGAATACCATTTTATTAATCGAAGACAATCTCGAGATTAGAGAAAACACTGCGGAAATATTGGAGTTGGCTAATTACAAAGTGGTGACTGCCGAGAATGGGAAAGAGGGTATTGAAAAGGCAGCTTCCGTAAAGCCTGATGTAATTATTTGTGATATCATGATGCCAGTACTTGATGGGTATGGTGTGTTGCACATGCTGAATAAAAATGAAGAGCTAAGAGATATTCCATTTATTTTTCTTACAGCCAAAACAGAAAGACTCGATTTTAGAAAAGGAATGGAAATGGGTGCAGATGATTATATAACCAAACCTTTTACTGAACTAGAGTTGCTTAATGCAATTGAGCAACGTTTAAAAAAGGTCGATGTCTATAAAAAACGTTTTTCAAAATCGGATGAAGGAATGAAAAACCTGCTGCAAGACATTGGTCGCCAGGACGTGTGGAATGAATTTGCATCAGATAGAAATATAAATCATTATAAAAGAAAGAGCGTAATCTATAGCGAAGGGAATCACCCCAATCGACTTTTCTATGTGAAAAAGGGGAAAGTAAAATTATATAAATCCAACGATGATGGTAAAGACCTTACCATTGGATTGTTTGGTGAAGGTGATTATTTTGGCTACCTCTCACTTTTAGAAAATTCTGTTTACCACGAAACTGCTGAAGCCATGGAAGACTCAGAAATTGCGATGATACCAAGAGAGGAATTTGATGCTTTGGTGCGGGAGAATACGTTGGTGATGAAGAAGTTCTTACAAATATTGGCTGGTAACGTTACTGAAAAAGAAAATCAATTATTAGGACTGGCATATAATTCATTGAGGAAGCGCGTTGCAGATGCATTGATTATGCTCAGGGATAAGTTTGGTAAAGGGAAACCCAGTTTTGGCATTCACATATCTAGGGAAGACCTTGCCAATATTGCGGGTACAGCCACAGAATCACTTATTAGGACATTGAGTGATTTTAAAGCAGAGAAATTGATAGACATTAAAGAGGGCAATATCGTTTTGTTAAACGAAAAAAAGTTAGAATCTCTTTTGAATTAAAAATTCTTTGAAGAGATAGCGATAAGATAAGTGTTGAAGTCTTTTGAAATTACCATATGGTCTTTCTCCACGAATTCAATCTGGTCTCTTAAGTTTTTCTGAATTTTTATGAATCCTTCATTTCCCTCTTTAGTTGGCATCGACTGAACTTCTTTCCACTTCTGTAAATGCTGCTTTAGGCTTTGTAAAATATGATCATATACATCATCTTTAATGATGTATTGATTTTGGAAATGTTCAGCCAGCGCAAGGTTTTCTTTATCTTGTATTTGGTCAATTACCTCTGATAGCCGTGTTTTAAAATACGTATTTTCTGAATTCAGGAATTCGATTAACCTGATCCAGGCTTCTACTTCAAATCTAAATTGTGTTAGGTTGCTACTGTCTTTCAATTCTTGTATTATCATGAGCCTTTTTTAAAATCCCCTGCCTGCGCTTGCAGACAGGGGAGTGGTTGTTAGATCAGTGTACGCTGATCTTTTGGTGAAAAGATTTTCTTGCCCCTTCTTTTTTAGGAAGCATTAGCCTCAATTCACCATTAACATAGTTAGCATCAATTTTATCTGCCATGGTGTCTTCTGGTAGTGTGAATGACCTTGAGAAAGAATTAAAATTATATTCCTTTCTAGTGAATCCATCTTCTTTCTCTTCTTCTGTTTTTTCTTTTTCAGCACTAATGGTAATCATGTTTCCATTTAGGTCAATTTTAAAATCACTTTTTTCTAATCCAGGAGCTGCTAAATTGATCTCATAGGCTTTGTCTGTTTCTTTAACATTTACTGCGGGTAAGTGAGATGAAAAGGGCCATCTTTCGTCGAGCCACTCATTCATGGGTCTTAGCATGTCTTCAAATACTGAAGGTCTTAACATTGCTGATCTGATTAGTGATTTTCCATTTCCTTTCATACATTTATTTTTTTGGTGATGAATTTTCCTTCATGCAAATCTAGATTTCACCTACTTCAATATTAGGAAGGTTTATCATCTCAAAAAATGAGTTTGATCATTTAAAAGAGCAATGAACTGCTGATTCACTTCCAGGTAAAATAGAGGGACTCAAAAAATTCCCCCAATTCAGTCCTCTTATTATTAGCATGATTGCCATTATGCCTATAATTACTGGATACCACTTTGTTAAGTACTGCCTTGTTTGAGTTTGTAGGTTTTTGCCTAGGAACAGCAATGCGGATAAAAGAGGGAGTGTGCCTATTCCAAAAAAAAACATAAATAGGCCACCCTTTAGAGGGTCTTGCATTGCCGTTGCTCCTGCCAATCCAACATAAACGAGTCCGCATGGAAGCATACCGTTAAGTATACCTGTAGTCAACGCTGAACCATTGGTTTTTAACTGTACAATTGGTATAAGTTTTGAACGAGTGAATTGTGTAAAAAAGATATTCGAAAGCCTTTTTTCAATTTTAGGAAAGGTTTTTGTAAGGATAAGAACAACTAGAATACCGACGCCAAGGCCCAAAGAAACATTTTGTTGAAGTCCAAACCACCTGGCAGAGGTCCCGATTAACCCAAAAAAAACACCCCACGCTACATATACGCCAATTCTTCCGGTTTGGTAAAAAAGCCAATTTTGCAATGAAACTATTCCTGTTTTATTACTAATTAACGAACTGAACATAAGTGGTCCGCACATGCCAACACAATGCAGGCTTCCTCCGAGGCCAATTAAAAATGCGGGTATGACATATTCTAAGTACAAACTAAAAGAAGATTAATTTTTCAAAGTAATAGACTTGATTTACAGATTCCCATTGAAGTTTCAGGGTATAACTTCCCATTATGTCTCTTGGTGTTTCAATTTGTTGTTTTCCATTGTTTGTATTAATTATTCCCTGTAAATCCCTTTTTCTATCTGCTGCATAATACAGTCTCCATGTTCCTTCAACTGGTGTATTTTTAAATTCAGAAGGAAGTGAAATATTGATTTTTTTGTTCATCTGATTTAATTCAACTTCAACAGCAGCTGAAAGTTTTGCTGTTCTCGAAGACTGATCTATTATTTCTTGATATGCCAATTCTTCCTCGTAGTAATTGTCTGAGACCAGATCGCGGTTCTCTTGTGTAGTGAGATAGACCATGGTGAGCATGCCTGCAGCGAACATTAGATAAACGATCAATATTTTATAACCCCAGTTTAGTTTCATAAACCCTATTTTAAGATGATATTGGACCAATAAAAGTTGTTTTTTTTGTCTTGAGTTTTTTCCCATCTGCCTTAATTTCAATATCAACTATAGACTTTCGTTTATTGATGAGATTTGCTTTTTTCTTTACCAAGAAAGTAATAACCGCATAACTTTCTTTTCCAACAGTTGGCTTCATACCAATAATTTCAATGATGCCTTCGTCTTCGGGAATACTTAATGTTACCTCAATATCTTTGTGTGTCTTGTTAAACATTCTTGCTGTATATAGGTTTCCAACGTAGTTATTGGGTAGCGATTGATAAATCATTCCCTGTGTTCTTAGGATGGTGATGTCTATAACTTCTCTTGTGGCCAGCATGATTACAAGTGCAGTTGCAATTCCAACCAGGAGTGTGGAATAGGCCTTGATTCTTACAGTAATTTTGAGTTTTTCCTTTTTGGCAATGTTGTTCTCTGATGCGTATCGTATTAATTGCTTTGGCTTCTTTATAGATTCCATGATTTCATCACAAGCGTCAATGCAGGCAGTGCAATTAATACATTCAAGTTGGGTTCCATTTCTGATATCAATGCCAGTTGGACAAACTCGAACACAGGCCTTGCAATCAATGCAATCGCCTGATTGGTGTTCAGCTATTTTTCCTCTGGGTTCTCCTCTTATGTAATCATATGCTACTACAACAGCATTTTTATCGAGTAAAACACCTTGTAGTCTGCCATAAGGACAAACTACAATACATACTTGCTCTCGAAACCAATAGTACACAAAGAAAAAAATGGTAGTAAATACAATGAGTGTAGTAAATGTGCTGGCATGTGCACCAATACCATCTTGCACATAACGCAATACTTCATCCATACTAATTAGATACGCCATGAAGTAGTTTGCGATTATGAAGGAGATGAAATAGAAAATAAATATTTTGATAGCCCGTTTTCTTATTTTGAATGTATTCCAAGACATTTGCTTTAGTTGCTGTTGCTTAGTATAGTCTCCGTCTATCCAGTATTCAATTTTTCTGAATACCATTTCCATAAAAATAGTTTGCGGACAAGCCCAACCACAGAAAACCCTTCCAAACACTGCGGTAAACAAAATGATGAAAACGATAAAAGTGATCATACCCAAAGCAAATATGAAAAAGTCTTGTGGGCCGAAAATTTGTCCGAATAGGATGAACTTTCTCTTCAATACATTGAACATCAGAAAGGGCTCGCCATTCATCTTTATCCATGGTAAAGTGAAAAAGACAATCAAATAGACAATTGACGCAATTGTCCTTTTGTTATAGTATCTGCCTTTTGGTTTTTTAGGGAAAAGGTATTTTCTCTTTCCCTTTTGGTCGATTGTGCCAACAGCATCCCTAAAGGTTTGGTCTAATACTACTTCTTTGTCACTGGACGAAATCATAATCTAGGTTGCTCACTTTTCAAACTTGCAGTATCGGTTTTAGTAACAGGCGCTTGGTAAAGCACACCCTGTGGAGCTTTTGAATTGGCCGGTTTCGTTCCAAGAAGTGCATGAACATAGCTGGTTAGTTGCTTCATTTGTATCGGACTGTACATGGATTGCCACGCTTGCATTCCTTTTTCAGGGTAGCCAATCTTTATTGTTTTATAGATGTCGTTAAGCGCTCCACCATGAATCCAATATTCATCTGTGAGGTTGGGTCCAATTCCGCCTTCACCGTTGCTACCATGACAAGCAACACAGGATTGGGTGTATAAGGACTTTCCAGCTGCAGTACCATCTGCATCTGAGAGGTTCACATTATTTTCGTCAACCAGATTTTTAGTTTTTGCTTTATATATTTCTTCTTGTTTTTTACCTTCTTCCATTTCGGCTAAATATTCCTGATCTGGATTTTTGCCATTACCGGAAACATGAAAGTTGAACATATACACAAAGGCAACTGCAATCGTGATATAGAATCCATATTTCCACCATGGGGGAAGTGCGTTGTCTAATTCCTTGATTCCATCATAGTCGTGGTCTAACAATACATCTGCTTCTTTTTCCAAAGGCACAGCCTGGGTCATCCATTTTTTATCAAGCATACTCCACCATTTTGCTAAAGGCGAAGGAGCTCCAATTTTCGCTAGCGCAGCATCCGCCTCTCCTGAAAGCTCACGAAACGCCCTGCGTATCATGAACGATAGATATAGAATGACCAATAGCTCTATTGTAATTACAGCTATCAGTGCATAAAAGTCAATGAAACCCATGCTCCCATATTTTTTATCTTTTGGAAGTCCAGTTACAAAATAACTTTCTTGTGCTGAAGCAACGGATGTGAGTATTGAAGAGAACACGATAATGATAAGGCTTTTCAAGCCTATTTCACTTTTTCTCTTTTTTAGAATCGATTTTGATAGGGTAACCAGTACTTGAGATAAAAGCCAGACTACTCCCACAAGCACGAGCGCAATGATGATCATGGCCCATTCCAAATAAGATTGATTGTTAGACATGTTGGTAGTTTTGGAGTTATTGATCGAGTGGAAGATTTTTCATTTCGTCTACATTCGACTTTTTCATTTTGAATACATAAACCAATACAAGAATGAAAAAAGTAAAAAAAATCAGTTGTCCCACTAACGGATAAATAGATATCCCATCTATTTTTTCAGCATATTGTTTGATGAATTTAAACATGACACTACTGTTTTGTTGTTTTGTATTTTTCTATGTCAGTACCTAGCCGCTGCATATAGGCAATCAAGGCAATGATTTCTTTGTTTGAAGGGGTTTGTATGCCATCTTCTTTTAGATTCTTTGCGATAGCATCTGCTTGTTCCATCAACTCTTGGTTTGCACGATCTGCATAACCTTTTTCATAAGGCACACCGAGTTGTTGCATGGCTTTTATTTTATTGGGTGTTGACGCCGTGTCTAGGTCTTGGTCGAGTAAGAAAGAGTAACCTGGCATAATGGATCCTGTTGAAATGGCTTGTGGATCATCCATGTGGTTATAGTGCCAACTATTTGATTTTCTATTGTTACCGGTTCCTTCTCTGGCTAAATCGGGTCCTGATCTTTTTGATCCCCATTGGAAAGGATGATCATATACAAACTCGCCTGCTTTGGAATATTCTCCATACCGAGCAGTTTCAGAGCGAAAGGGCCTGATCATTTGTGAGTGGCATGTATAACATCCTTCTCGAATGTAGATATCCCTGCCTTGAAGTTCAAGCGGTGTGTAAGGTTTTACACTTGAAATGGTAGGCACGTTTGATTTCACCAGGAAGGTGGGAACCATTTCAATTATTCCGCCAAGAAGGATTACAATTAGGGTTAGGACTAGAAACGGGATTGGCTTTCTTTCAATAGGTCTGTGCCAATGCTCTGAGCCATGTGCTTTGTATGCACCTTCAAGGGCTGGTGCTTCTGACTCATCGTCTACAACACCGCTAGATTTTTTCACAGTTGCAAAGAGGTTATAGGCCATTAACAGTGCTCCAGCAAAATACAAGGTGCCACCAAATGCGCGCAACGCATAAAATGATTTCAATTGGGTTACCGTTTCTAGGAATGGATATTTAAGATTACCAGCTTCTGTAAATTCTTTCCACATCAAGCTTTGTTTGAAACCTGCCCAATACATTGGAACTGCATAGAATAGAATTCCGAGTGTTGCAAGCCAGAAATGGGTATTAGCCAAAGATTTTGAATGCAATTCTGTTTTGTACAATCTTGGTACAAGCCAATACAGAATACCAAAGGTGAGCATGCCATTCCAACCCAATCCCCCAACGTGGACGTGTGCAATGATCCAGTCTGTGAAGTGAGCAATGGCATTTACATTTTTTAGAGAGAGTAAAGGGCCTTCAAAAGTGGACATACCGTAGGCGGTAACAGCTACCACCATGAATTTTAAAATCACATCCTCTCTAACTTTGTCCCATGCACCACGCAGGGTGAGAAGGCCATTGATCATGCCGCCCCAACTGGGAAAAATCAACATAAAGCTGAATACAATCCCAAGTGATTGTGCCCAGTTGGGTAAGGAGGTGTACAAGAGGTGATGCGGACCAGCCCAGATGTACAAAAAAATCAACGACCAGAAGTGGATGATCGATAAACGGTACGAATAAACGGGCCTATTGGCAGC
>JBFYPP010000010.1:0-19728 GCA_041303255.1 Chitinophagia bacterium
AATCTATTTTAGAAGCGCTGAATCAGCTTCCCTATTACCAGTCCGATTTTCCAAAATCTTTGGCAAATGAATTTGGGACCAATACCATTTATCCAATGCTAAACAACAGTGGAAGATCAACGGAAGATACCTTGGCCACCTATATCGAACATATAGCAACACAGGTTGCTGTTGCAGTTGAAAAAATTGCTCTGAAACGCGGACTAGTAATGCAACCCGAGAAAATGTTGGTGACAGGTGGCGGTGCATACAATGGTTATCTTGTTTCGAGGATTGAAAAACTATTGTTGCCTTTGAATATTGAAATTACACTTCCCGAACAAAATCTAATAGAATACAAAGAAGCCCTTGTGATGGCGCTATTGGGCGTGTTGCGATGGAGAGAAGAAGAAACAGTGTTCAGTTCAGTTACAGGAGCAAGAAGGGCAAGTGTTGGTGGTGCACTGTGGATGGGACAAAGCTAAACAAAGAAAAAGCCCCGAAATTTCGGGGCTTTGAGTATGGTTGGTTATTTGTAACCCCACTTTTTCATGATCTCGATATTTTCTTTCATGCAATCCATCGGTGGTTTGCCTTGATAAGATTCTTGTTCGATGATGAAATGTTTGGTTCCCCATTTCCTTCCTAAATCAATGATTTCTTTTACAGGGACAATTCCTACGTTCAAAATAGTTGACTCATACTTTTCATGACCTGCTTTGGATTCAATCTCTGCTTTTACGTGCATGGATTCAAACCTGCCAGGATGTTTCTGCATGATGTCTAAAGCTTTTGCACCTCCATTGATCATATTGCCAATGTCTAATTGTTGCATAACCAATTTAGGATCTGTTTCACCCAAGATGATATCAAACAATGTTTTGTCGCCTAATTTTTCACTGAATTCAAAGTCGTGGTTGTGGTAGCCAAACTTCATGCCATATTTCTGACATAACTCCCCAGACTTATTGAATACTTCCATGAATCCTTTTAATGCATTCAAATCTCTTCTTGTATTCGTTTCCATTGAAGGACTAATCACAAACAATTGTCCAGCTGCTGCTGCATCCTCCACGGTATATTTCCATGCATCAGTGAAATCTTTTTTAGAGGCATCCCAATGTTTTGAACTCATCACAGTGTGTCCGCTTGGCATGGTCATACCAAGATCATTCAAGAGTTTCTTGAATTCAGTTGCAGACCATCCGTAAAACTTTCGGTTGTTATAGCTGGCATGCTCAACATGCTTATAACCCATTTTTGATAATTGGGTTAATGTACCAAGTGGATCTTTATTCATCTCTTCTCTGATTGAATAAAGTTGGATTCCAGTTAATTCTCCTTTTTTAGCAGCTGCAAATAAATTGCTGCTGAAGAAAGTTGCACCAGCTGCCGCAATGGCACTGTTGCGAATAAATACTCTTCTTGATTGGTTCATATGGCTGTTTTTTTGTTACCTATATGGTAATTTACAACATTCTTTTGAAACCTGAACCGCTCGAAATGAACAAGACTAGAAAGCCTGCTATTTGATTTTTTTAGGTCCATTTGCAATTTTTCTTATAAAAAAGGCGCAGTTCTACTTGCCTTGCATTTTTTGAGCAATTTAGGTGGACCTGCATATACCAATGAACCACCATTTTCTCCTGCTTCTGGTCCAAGTTCAATGACCCAATCTGCTGCTTTAAGCACATCTATATTATGTTCAATTACAATAATGGTATGTCCCTGGTTAATTAAGGCATTGAAAGAAGTAAGCAGTTTTTTGATGTCATTAAAATGGAGTCCTGTTGTTGGCTCATCAAAAATGAACATAATTTTCTCAACACTGGTTTTTCCTCTTCCCAAGAAGCTGGCCAATTTCACGCGCTGTGCCTCGCCACCAGAAAGGGTACCGCTAGATTGGCCCAGTTTAACATAGCCAAGCCCAACATCCGTTAAGGGTTTTAATCTTGTTGCAATGTCTTTTTCATCTTTAAAAAAGGAGATGGCCTCATCCACAGACATTTCAAGTATGTCATAAATATTTTTCCCTTGGCATTGTACTTCCAATACTTCTTCTTTAAACTTTTTGCCATTGCAGCTTTCGCAAGTCAGCCTAACATCGGCAAGAAATTGCATTTCTACTACTTGTTCTCCTTCTCCTTTGCAAGTATCACATCTTCCACCATCCACATTAAATGAAAAATGTTTGGGTTGGTATCCCCTGATTTTACTCAGCGGCTGAGATGAATAGAGTTCACGGACACTATCCCAGGCTTTAATATAGGTTACGGGATTACTTCTTGACGATTTTCCGATAGGATTTTGATCCACCATCTCCACCTGCTTGATTGCATCAAGGGCTCCAGAAATTTTTGAATGGAGTCCGGGTCTATCACCTACTCCAGTAATGTGTTTTTCAAGTGCAGGGTAGAGGATTTTTTTAACAAGTGTTGTTTTACCACTTCCGCTTACACCGCTCACAACAGTAAGTATACCCAGGGGAAATTCTACGTCAATCGACTGTAGGTTATTTTCAGCTGCACCTTCAATACGTATACTTTGTTTACTGATCCTTACTTTTTCGGGTATATCAATCTTCATTTCACCATTGAGGTATTTTGCAGTAAGGCTATTTTCTGCTTTTAGAATTTTTGCAAAATTACCTTCAGCAACCACCTCACCACCCAGATGACTTGCAAATGGTCCCATGTCAATGATGTGGTCGGCCTCTCTCATCATCAATTCATCGTGTTCCACCACAACTACTGTATTTCCCAGGTCTCTCAGGTTTTTTAATACTTTAATCAGTCTTTCTGTATCTCTGCTGTGTAGGCCAATTGAAGGCTCGTCCAATATATACAACGAGTTGGTGAGGTTGCTACCAAGACATCGGGTAAGTTGAATACGCTGACTCTCTCCACCACTTAAGCTATTTGCCAATCGGTCTAATGATAAATAGCCAAGGCCCACGTCTAGCATGGTATCTAATCTTTGGTTGATTTCAAGTAAAATTCTTTTGGCGATGGAGGTTTCGTGTTTGGTTAGTACAATGGACTTAAACCAATTGGTGAGGTCTTTTACGGGCATCTTGCACAATTCACCAATGTGGTGATTGTTGATTTTAACATACAGGGCCTCTTTTCTCACCCTGTATCCTAGGCAGGAAGTACAACTTGTTCTGCCCCTGTATCTGGATAGCAAGACCCTGAATTGCACTTTATATAAGTTTTCCTCTACTTCTTTAAAAAAGTCGTTGATGCCGTAGGTTTTTTTCTGTCCTTTCCAAAGTAATTCCTTCTGTGCGGGAGTTAGTTCTCCATAAGGGCGGTGAATTGGAAAGTCAAGTTCTTTGGCTCCTTTAATGAACTGGTCTTTCCACCAACTTAATTTTTCACCTTTCCATGGAGCGACTACTCCATCAAAAACGCTTAGTCTTTGATTGGGGATAACCAAATCTGGGTCAATACCTAAGATTTGGGAGTAACCTTCACAAACTGGACAAGCACCATAGGGGTTATTAAATGAGAACAGATTGGGAACAGGCTCTTCAAAACGCATACCATCTAATTCAAACTGATTGGAGAATTTTTTAGGTGTGTCGTTGTTCTTTTTTAGATATAGACTGCCATCGCCCTCATAAAATGCAAGTGTGAGTGAGTCAACGATTCGGTTTTCTTCATCCTCATCAAATACTTTAGAAACAAATCGATCAATCAGTAAATAATCATTTTCAGTAGGCGTCCATCTTTTTTCTTCTAATAGTTCTTCAATTTGTGTGACCACTGTGGTTTTTTCATTGAATAACCTGGAGAACCCCTTTTGCATTAATATACCCAACTCTTCTTGGGGTTTCCTATTTGCATGTGTTTTAAACTTGCAAAGCAGATAGAGCTTATCTCCATTTTTTGCAGCACGCATATATTGTACTACATCATGAACGTCTTGCTTTTTTACTTCATCACCTGAAATTGGAGAAATTGTTTTTCCAATACGCGCAAACAATAATCTTAAGTAGTCATAAATTTCTGTCATGCTACCTACAGTAGAGCGTGGTGTTCTTGTAGTTACTTTTTGTTCTATAGCAATAGCAGGACAAAGACCGGCAATATGATCAACATCTGGCTTGTCCATTCTCATTAAAAACTGTCTTGCATATGCACTTAAACTCTCTGCATAGCGTCTTTGACCCTCTGCAAAGAGGGTATCGATGGTTAAAGACGACTTTCCACTACCGGAAACTCCCGTGACTACCGTGAGCTTTTCCCTAGGTATTTTTACGAATACGTTCCGTAAGTTGTGCACGCGGGCTCCTTGTATAAAAATGGAGTCGCTTTTCTCAGCATTTTTTGCTGATTTTTTATTTTCCTTTACTGGCGTGGGTTTCGACATATTATTCTACAAATATAAATTCAAATTGTTTTTTTTCGACTACGTAGTTCTACGAACGTGTTAACAATGCGTTGACATTTTAACGCTTATTGTGCTTACAACTATTTACGTAATTGTAAAAAATAGGTTCTTCAAAATTTTGCCCAACTCACGATAGTTCTAGTTTTGACATGTGATATCGATGAAACGATGTCACCCGAAATCCAAATCCAATCTAAAAAAACCATTTTATGAGATCCAATTCTAACCTCACTGATCAACAACTGATTCAGCTTTTTGTTAACGGAGATTCCAGCTCGCTGGAAGACCTGATCTACAGACACAAAGACAGAATTTTTACTTCTATCGTTATCTTGTTGAAAGATAAAAGTTTGGCTGAAGACATTTTCCAAGAAGTTTTTATCAAGATTATTGATACACTTCGTGCCGGAAGCTATACAGACGAAGGTAAGTTTTTACCTTGGGCGTTGAGAATTGCACACAATATGTGTGTGGATCATTTCAGAAAAGTAAAAAGGACCCCTGTTGTTAACCACAACAGCGAGGACTACGACATATTCGATACCCTCAATTTGTCTGAAGAGGGTGCAGAAGATAAAATCATGCGTACCCAAAGCCATGAGCGTGTAAGACAAATGTTAGACATGCTTCCCCAAGACCAGAGAGAAGTAATTGTAATGAGGCATTTTGCTAACCTCAGCTTCAAAGAAATAGCAGACAAAACAAATTGCAGTATCAATACTGCGCTAGGCAGAATGCGTTATGGATTGATCAACCTCAGAAAATTGATGGTTGAGCAGCACGTTGCCTTGTAATTTTAAAGTGGTTTTCTCATAAATAGGATAATTGGGACCAGCAATGGTCCCTTTTTTTATTGTTTAACCTTCTCAAATGCATCTAGTCCGCATTTTAGCCATGCCGCATATTCTGCTGAGTTGGGAACATATCCAATTGGTGCAGTCAACAATTGCTCATCTGGTGAAAACGCAACATACCAGGGTTGTGAGCTGGCATTGAAGTTTTCGGTTTGAAATTGACTCCATTTGTTTCCAATTGTGGTGATGTTCACCTTTGTTCCTGATTTGGTTGTATATACTTGTTGTTGATCAATGGGTAATAAAGCTTTATCGTCTACATAAAGTGAAACCAAAATGTATTTGTCCATCAATTCTTGTACTTCTGGTTTGGTCCAAACATTTTCTTCCATTTTTCTGCAATTCACACAAGCCCATCCCGTAAAATCTATGAGTAATGGCTTATTCAGCTTTTTTGCTAGCTGCAGGGCTTCTTCGTAATCTTTTAAGGGCTCATCGCAGTTCACAGGGTGATCATAGATGCTGTAGCAAAGCGGTGGTGGAAATCCACTAATCAAACCAATATTGGCCATCTTAGTATTGGTTAGTCCGGGTATAATATAGAGTGTGAAAATCAATACCCCAAAGGCAATGCTTTTCCTAAATACACCAATTTTTTCTCCTTTTGAATCGTGGGGAAAGCGAATCCACCCCATAAGATATAGAAACAGTCCCAAAAAGATAATGATCCAAACTCCGAAGAATATTTCACGTTTGATGATCGACCAATGGGCCACCAAATCTGCATTGGATAAGAACTTGAGTGCCAAGGCCAATTCTATAAAGCCAAGTACTACTTTAACGGTATTGAGCCAGCTGCCACTTTTCGGCAAGGAATTTAGCCACTGGGGAAAAAGTGCGAACAATGCAAATGGAAGTCCCAATGCCACTCCAAACCCTGCCAAACCCGCAGTTAATGGCCAAGCACCCTGCGTTGCAGTACCTACCAATAAAGTACCTAAAATTGGACCAGTACATGAAAATGAAACGATAGCAAGCGTTAAAGCCATAAAGAAAACCCCGGCAATACCAGAACCTTGCTTGGCATTCGTAGAATTTGCTAGACTTCCTGGTAATGAGATCTCATAATAGCCAAAAAATGAGATGGCAAAAAAGATAAAAATGGCAAAGAAAGCAACGTTCAAATACACATTCGTTGCAATGTCGTTGTAAATGGCTGGGTTAACATTGCCTAATAAATGGAAAGGAATACTGAATGATACATAAATTAAGAAAATAAATAAGCCATAGGTGATAGCCAGTTGTTTACCTTTCTTTTTGTTGCTGCTGTGTTTTGTAAAAAAGGAAACCGTTAGTGGTACCATGGGAAATACACAGGGAGTAAGCAACGCAAACAATCCCCCCAAGAATCCAAGAAAAAAAATCTTCAGTAATCCATTTTCCTCTTTGCTGCTGCCAGTACCACAGTCCTGTAAGGGTTTGTTGATGTCTAATCCTTGAATAAGCATCTTACTGGTGGAAGTTTTTCCTCCTTCAAGTGCAATTTCAAATGCAGCAGTTTCTCCAGGAAAAAAAGAATCAGCTTTACCATATGAGTAAGAGAGTGTGGTTTGGAGTGAAGCTGGAACAACTGTGCTAAATTCAATAATGGTGCTGAAACTGGCTTTGTCTTTAAAAATTTCGAAATCTCTTCCTTCGAAAATGACACTTTTGGTTATCACTCCCTTGGTTTCTGAACCCAAAGGGGAAATTACCTTGATGGAAGAATCCGTAAGTAATAAAGTAGCGGAAGCAATACCATCAAAATCTATATTGGGCGCATAAATTTCCCAATTGGAACTGTTTTCTGTACTGAAAGTGAGTTGATATTTTTTATCACCAACCTTGGTGGATGTGGCTTTCCAAAGTATTGCCTGTGTGGTGTCTTGGGCAATAGAAAAGATAGGTATTATAAGAAGGAGCCAAAGACTCCAAAAAAAACTTTTTTTCATGTTGAAGGTGCTAGCCTCCAATGGCAATCTTAAAAGGGACCTCTGAAGGAGGAAGGCATGCTTCATCATTGCATACCATAAACTCCACTTTCCCATTCAAATTTGTCTTGGCAGCGGTTTTAGTGTTAACAAGCTGAATAAAGGTCACGGTTTTTTCGTAGTAATTCACCTTGCCATCCCAAATGGATTCGAATTTGGTTATTTTTTTGCCTTGTTCTATAGTTTTACCTTGTATAATTAAAAGTGGATTTTGCGTAAATGAAACTTTTGTAGGTGCCGGTAATTCAACTCCAGCGTTTATAGCATACATATGGTAGTTGCCATTAATGGTTGCAGTCATTCGCACTTCGTATTTTTTATCCCCGATTTTTTTTGAAGTAAAACTCCACTTCACTTGTTTCGCTGATCCCATTTGAGAAAAAGCAGTTGATCCAATAAGTAAAAAGAGGACGAAAAGGGTTAGGATTTTTTTCATGTTTAAATAATTTATGCAAGAACGGCTTGCTTTACTTCTTGTAGAAATAAGGTTTGAAAAACTGTTCTGCCATCTGTGTTTGCGAGTTTTTCAGAGCAAGCCCTTTCCGGGTGGGGCATCATGCCAAACACGTTTCTTGTTTTGTTACAAATTCCAGCAATGTTATCTGCAGTTCCGTTAGGGTTAGCAGATTCATTGATTGTTCCGTTAGTATCGCAATAGCGATAAATGATTTGTTCATTTTGAATCAAGGCATTCATTGTTTCCTGATTGGCATAATACCTTCCTTCTCCATGTGCTATTGGTATTTTTAATGCCTTTCCTTCGCTACCTATGATGTGTACGTTTTTACAAATAAACTGTTGGTTGCTGTTTTTTAACAGGGCCCCTGGCAGTAGACCTGCTTCACAGAGTATTTGAAAGCCATTACATACGCCAAAAACTTTCCCTCCACGATTGGCAAATTCAATTGTTGCTTGCATCATTGGACTAAATCTTGCAATTGCTCCGCAGCGCAGGTAGTCACCATAGGAGAAACCTCCTGGTAAAACGATACAGTCCTCATTTGTGAAATCAGACAGGTCGCTGTCCTTGTGCCAAAGTTCCCTTACTTCTTGTCCAAGGTCTTCTCTCAATGCGCCAATCATGTCTCTGTCGCAGTTCGATCCGGGAAAAACAACAACACCAAATTTCATCGTCTAAGATTTGTTACAAATTTATAACCTTTATCCCAATGCGTCTATGATTGGGTTAAATTTAACGGAGAACTGCCAATACAATCAAGGCCAATAGAATAAGGTTGGGGATAAATTCTTTTCTAAAAGATAGAAAAAACGGAGCGAACAAAAAGCTTGCTGGTGTGAGTAAAAACATCAGTTCATTGCCCAATACATTCAGTTTCAGTAATATGACTACCAGAATGAGAATTGAAAGAATGAAGACGGTGAGGTATGTTTTCCTGTTTTGAATGACCATTTTGCTGATTTGTGAACCATAGGCCCATAGTCCAAGAACAGGGACGGTTATAAAAACCGCAATTTTAGTCCAAATAAGTGGACTATACCTCGGAATCATAAAGGCGAAACCCCCAAAAGAAAAAAACGATTTCAAATCAAGTTGGTCTGTGAGGTACTGCCAAGACAAAACAAAGTAAAAAGGAAGCACAAAACCCATCGTGCAGATTAGCCATTCTTTTACCGAGGCAGGCCTCATGATGAATAAGGCAATGATTAGCCATAAATAAGTTGTCCAATACACGGTATTCATTCCAGCCAGACTGCCGGTAATAAATCCCGCTGCAATTAAATTGTTGTTCGGTTGTTCTTGTTTATAGAGGATGATTAAGATTTTAAGTAGTCCAATAAGCAATCCACTAATTAGTATGAAAAAAGTGGTTATTCTAAATGGCAGAAGTGCAGTTAACAACAAAAATGTCATTGCAGGAACGAAACCTGGTTTTTCCATTAATCGATGATCTGCAACAATTTTATTCAAAAAAAGACTTTCAGAGAATAGGAGTACAATATTTAAAAATCGAATACCATTACTGTTGCTGTTTAGTGGTAAAAGATATTCATTGATGTAGCCGAAGAGTAAAGTGGAGTTGTTGATATTGTCTTGTGTAACAAATGCTCCTTTTAGCTCTGGCATAACTGCCAGAACCAACAGCATAATCAATGCAATGGGACTGTTATTCTTGAAAAGGGTGATCAACGTAGTTTAGAATTCCAATTTTGCAAAGCAAATATAGTTCTTGTAAAGGCATGGAATCACGACCTGTCTCAAACCAATTTGTTTTCCAAATTTGGGCATGAAATCATATTCGCGGTCCTGACTTTTTAAAGTGGGTTGTCTTTTTACCTTGCCCTCAGCATCTAGTGTAGCTGAGTTTAAAATTTGCTCTCGTTTTTCCCTTTGGTTGAATAAAAACCTAACCTCAGTGCCAGTATTAAAGAGTTGATAGGAAATAAAAGAGTCTGAATTGTCGTCGTATTGGTTCTTCCTTATTGTATTGCTCCACCTCAATTTGCCATCCGCGTTGAAAAAGAACACCATGATATTTTCAGAAGCGTATCTCACCATGTTGTTTTGCGGACCAAATCTGTTGAAAGGGTCATACCAACCCCAACCATACATTCTAGACATTGGAGAGTTATAGTAGAGGTCATAGGGCGAAAGAAATGGTGAAAATCCGCCATAGAGGTAATCAAACCTGTTCCAGGAATTATTTCTGGATGAGGAATAATACAACTCAGCTGCAACAGCAAATCCACCATCTTGAACGGGAACCACATGCCTAATAAAGTAGTCGTTAAATGCTGTTTTAATTGTACCGCTCTCTCCTTTTGCATCAATGCGTAAGCTGTCGCTAAACTCAAATGAGGTTTCTGATAAAATTGATTGTGATTTTTTATCCCAAACAATAGAGTAAAGGCCTTCTATGTTCCCTTTCCTTTGTTTGTAGAAAAGAGAGGTCAAGATTAAACGTTTGTTGTAATTGTCGATCTTGAGTTTTACCTCATCCAAAGTTTTATCTTTCAGCACCAGAGGTACCTTTGTGATTGCATCACTGTTTGCTTCTTTATAATAGAGGTCAAGCTTATTGATATATTCCCTGCTTCCAGATCTATCCGCACGGCCAAACACGAAGTCGCCATCGTTGTCAACCAGAAAATCAGTGAAGACGCCATCTCTATCAAGATTGGACAAATCAAAACTTGTTTTTTTGATTACTTCCATTTGGTTGTTGTAGAGTAGGGAAGTAATTTGAAAACTTTTATCATTGACCCTTTTTATTTTGAAAATGACAATTTTTTTCTTGTCATCACTTGTTACCATGCTGTACACTTTGCTGTCTGAATTTCCGCCAATATGTGAAGTGTCAAGGTCTATCGGGTCAGTCATTAATTTACCATCCGGGTTAATTTTCACCATGGAATAGGTTACAATATTTCTTTTTTGGTGTTGGTAAATCATGTAGGCAAAATCTCCGTAAGAAATAAAGTCTACTGTATACACTTTATCAGGCATGAACTCAAGTTTAACCCGGTTCTTGATTTGCATGTCGTTGTCATAAATACTGATATCGTGTCTGTTCCTGTTGTTTTTATAAATGTTGATGTTGTTTCCCATTTTACCAATGATCTCAAAATTCATTTCTTTGAGATCATCCCTGTCTACCAGAGAATAGTCTACCTTCTGTGCAATAACAGAAGTAGTCAAAAAAAGGATGAGGGTAAAACTGATTAGGTATTTCATGTCAAATTGCTTTCACATTAAAATTACTCTAACTCAAGCAAATTATTTTTTAAAACAAACTTAAATTCCCTATACCTTTGGCATGCCATCTGGCAATCCAAATTTTAAAGCAAAGTGGGTAAACAGCTAAATCAGGTTTCCGCAGCAGGCTTGCTGATCGCCATGGGGATAATTTACGGCGATATCGGTACTTCCCCTCTCTACGTGTTTAGTGCAATTATTAATGGACGGGTTATTTCTGAGGAACTCATCTTGGGTGGGATTTCCTGTATAATCTGGACCTTAACACTTCAAACGACCCTCAAGTATGTGATTTTAACCTTACAAGCAGACAACAAAGGGGAGGGTGGAATTTTTTCCCTCTACACTTTGGTTAGAAGGAGGCGAAAGTGGCTTGTGGTTCCAGCCATGATTGGGGGAGCAGCGCTACTCTCGGAAGGAATTATTACGCCGCCAATCTCGGTAACCTCCGCAGTAGAGGGTTTAACTCAACTACCAAGGCTAGCAGGAATAACTGAAATGCAGATTGTTTCTATTGTGCTCTGCATTATAGCAGTTTTGTTTTTTATGCAACAATTTGGTACTGCATCCATCGGTAAGATGTTTGGTCCAATCATGTTTATTTGGTTTGGAATGTTAGCAGTGCTAGGGGTATTCAATATTGTGGATGACTGGAGTGTGCTAAAAGCATTCAATCCAGTCTATGCCATTCGTTTGTTGGTTCAATATCCTGGGGGGTTTTGGCTGCTTGGTGCAGTGTTTTTGTGTACCACAGGTGCGGAAGCGTTATACTCTGATCTTGGTCACTGCGGTAGAAAAAATATTCGTGTAACTTGGATTTGGGTCAAACTCAGCTTGATTTTAAATTATTTAGGTCAAGGTGCTTATTTGCTTCAATCAAAAGGCAAAATGTTCGCCAATTCATCGCTGATGAAGGATCCTTCATTTTTATCAGCCAATCCTGATGTTGAATTGCTTCGTAATCCCTTTTTTGCAGTCATGCCAAATTCCTTCTTGTTGATTGGAATTATCATTGCGACTGCTGCAGCCATTGTTGCGAGTCAGGCCATGATCAGTGGTTCCTTTACATTGATCAGTGTTGCTATGCGTTTAAATCTTTGGCCCAAATTTAAAATTGTATATCCTACAGAGGAAAGGGGACAATTATTTATACCTGCAATCAATGCATTGCTTTTTGTTGGATGTTGTTGTATTGTGCTCTATTTTAGAAATTCTGGTAGTATGGAAGCTGCCTACGGATTGGCAATCACTTTGTGCATGTTTGCAACTTCTATCCTCTTTGCCAATTACCTTGTGTTGCATCGTGTAAAGTCTGTTTTAATATATCTTTATTTGATCGTTTACATTACGATAGAATCAAGTTTCCTTGTGGCGAATCTTGAAAAATTTCCTCATGGAGGTTTCGCAACTTTAATTGTGGGTGGTGTATTTTTTATCATAATGTATGTTTGGCATAAGTCGAGAAAAATCAAAAACCGTTACGTTGAATTTGCTCGACTTGAAAACTATTTACCGGTACTACAGGAATTAAGTAACGACCAAACCATTAACAAGTATGCTACTCACCTGGTTTATCTGAGCAGTGCAAACAACTTCAAGGAGATTGAATACAAAATCATTCACTCTATTCTTAACAAGAAACCCAAACGTGCCGATATTTATTGGTTTGTTCACGTAGATACTTTAGATGACCCATACACCTGCGAATACGAGGTGCAAACCATTATTCCGAATGAAGTAATTAGGGTTGAATTCAGGTTGGGATTCAGACAACAACCTAAAATTAATTTGATGTTCCGTAAGGTAGTTGAAGATATGGTAGCGAATAAAGAGGTAAATATTACTTCTCGCTACGAGAGTTTGGCCAGGAACAACATTGCAGGTGATTTTGAATTTATCGTGATGGAGAAATTCTTGAGTCAGGATAATGAATTGCCCTTCTTTGATCGTCTTGTAATGAAATTGTATTTCTGGCTCAAAGAGATTTCCCTATCAGAAGAAAAAGGATTTGGTTTGGATGCGAGTAATGTTACCGTTGAAAAATTTCCTTTGGTGGTTGCACCAGTCAAAAGTTTAAAACTGAAACGAATCCTTCGGGAAGAAGAATAAATTAGAAAGGCCGGAATTTCCGGCCTTTCTAATTTAAGTTAGTCGTCTGACTATAGCTTTTCTTTTGCTAATGCAGACTTTAGTTTTGCTTCATGCAATCCATTGATTTCAGCTGCTTTCTTTTCAGCTTCATTCACCTTCTTGGTAAGCGATTTGACACTTTCCAATTGAAGATTACTTGGTCCTGCTTCATTGAAACAGATAGCGAGGTACACCTGTGTGATGTCCTCCCTTAATCTAGATTCATCAGCGAAGATCGATTTCTGTTTTGTGGGAATGAGTTCAGCCCTCAAGGTTTCCAATGCTGTTAAATAATCATTACCTATTTTGATTGATTTTTTGTTTTTGAGTTTAGCAACATTGTCCTTGTATGTTTTTTGCTTATCGCTAATTCCTGCTACAACTGAAGCCAATTTCAAATGCAGGTTGTATAATTCCATTGCAGCAGCAAACTGATCATTTCTTTCAGACAAACTAAAGTTCGATTTACTGTCGTGCACCATTCTGAAAGATTGGGTATACTCGTCTGTCCCTATTTTCAATTTTAAAGTATACTCACCTGGTAATACTTGTGGTGCTACAGCACCGCCATTATCGGGCTTTGTAGCGCCTGCAGCTGTTTTTGGAGGCATCATGCGCTGCGACCAAGTAACGCGGTTGATTCCTTTTCTGTTGCTTCCTGGAACACTTTGGACCAGCTTACCTGTTTTGTCATAGATCTCAAGTTTGACAGTTCCGCTGTTGATTTTTTCTTTTAGAAAATATTGAAATGGTTTTAATGAAGGCGCATTTCCAGATACCCATCCTCCGGTACTTGGAAATCCACCGCTTCCAAACTCACCAGTTGAAAGTGTGATATCGCCAGTTTCAAACAAGTGCACATTTTTATCAGTAACATCTTTACTGAGTGCACGCATACTTGAAATGTCATCAACAATCAAGATACCTCTTCCATGTGTGCCAATGATTAAGTCATTTGTCTTTGGATGAATTTTCAAGTCCCTAACCAAAGCATACCATGGAATGTTGTTCTTCATCCTGAACCAATCTTGTCCTCCATTTACAGAAGCAAACAATCCCATTTCAGTTCCAAGAAAAAGTAAATTCTGGTTTACAGGATCTTCTATGATCTTGTGTGCAAACCCACTAAATTCTTTGCTTGCAAAGGCTTTCCAGGTTTTTCCGCCATCTGTTGATTTAGCTGCATACGTTTTATGATCCCCATACATGTGGTTTTCAAATGTTGCATACACAACATCTTTATTAAAATGAGACGGCTCAATGCTGCTCACCCAGGTTTGCGCGGGTATTCCTGTTGGGACAATATTGGTAGAAGTATTTGTCCATGTGTTACCACCATCGGTAGTTACCTGAAGATTACCATCGTCAGTGCCCACCCATACCTGATTGGCATCTAGTGGCGATTCTGCAATGGTAAATATGGTGGTGTGGTTTTCTGCTGATGTATTATCCGCACTCAAGCCACCGCTGTTCTCTTGTTCTTGTTTCTTTTTATCATTGGTGGTTAAGTCTGGAGAAATTCTTGTCCAATTTCTTCCTTGATCTTGTGAACGATAAAGGTATTGTGCACCAGTATAAAGATTTTTTGGATTGGCTTTACCGATTACGATGGCAGTATTCCAGTTCCATCTTAATTTTTCTTCTTTGTCGGTTTGTAATGGACGAACACCTACAGACTTGACTGTTTTCAAATCAATTCGGTTTACATCCCCACCTTGTGATTCTGCATAGGCAATGTTCGGATCCGTTGGATCTGGTGTCACCCAGAAACCATCTCCGCCATAAATGGGTTTCCAATCACCGTTACCAACGCCACCCGGACCAGAAGAAGGGGCTACCCAACTTCCATTGTCTTGTAATCCTCCAAATAAGCGGTAGGGTGAACCCATGTCATGGTCAACATGATAAAATTGTCCAACGGGTAAGCCTTGTATGAAAGTCCAGGTTGCTCCACGATCTAAGCTGGTATAAACACCACCATCTGTACCTAAATAAAGATGGTTGGTATTTGATGGATTGATCCATAGCGCATGGTGATCGCTATGCACCCATCCGCCTTCACCACTGGCTTCAGCAAAAGAATATCCTCCATCACTTGAATAAGCAAAGGAATAAGCTGGACGATATACACGTTTTGGATCTTTAGGATCAATCACCAAAGTGCTGAAGTAAAAGGGTCTTGAAACCACATTGAGTGATGCACTTTGTGGCTTCCATGTTTCTCCACCATCTGCGGAAATATACAAACCTGTTTCTTTGGCTTCTACAATTGCAATTAAATTGGCAGATGCTGAAGGTGCAATCGCCAAAGCTGTTCTTCCTATTGGCTTTGCAGGTAATCCGTTGGTTAACTCTTTCCAGGTTTTACCACCATCTAAACTTTTCCAAATTCCACTTCCTGGTCCGCCTGATGAAAATGAATAAGGCGATCTTCTAAATTCCCAGGTTGTAGCATAAACGATATTGGGGTTGGAGGGGTCCAATGATACATCTGCACAACCCGCTTTGTCTGATATATAAAGGATTTTCTCAAAGGTCTTGCCACCATCGGTTGATTTATACAAACCCCTGTGTTTGCTGTCACTCCACAATGCACCTGGTGCTGCCACATACAGTGTATTGGTATTGTTGGGGTCGATGGCAATTTTAGCAATATGTTCTGTAGAATCGAGTCCACCTACTTTAGACCAATTACTTCCGGCGTCTGTCGATTTATAAAATCCATCACCAATGGAAACGGAGTTTCTCATGTTGCTTTCGCCAGTACCAACGTAAATGATTTTTGGGTTTTTTTGGTCGATGGCAAGTGCACCAATACTCTGACAATATTTATCAAAGATGGGTTTGAAAGAAGCACCAGCATTGGTGGTTTTCCAAACGCCACCACCAGCTGTTCCTACATAAACTGTTTTTCCATTTTCGGCATTAACGCCTTCAATGGCGGAAATTCTGCCGCTCATGGTACCCGGACCAAGTACGCGGGCTTCTAAGGCGCCAAATGTACTTGAGTTGATGTCTGTTTGAGCCTCAGTAGTTATTGATAAAACTGAAAAAGCAAAAACGAAGAGTGATGTTATTCTTTTCATCATGTATAGATTTTATTGAATAAAAAAACCCGGTATTGCGACCGGGTTCTGGTATGTTGAGCATGAATTATTGACCTACTTTGAAAGTAGCTTCGTCAATTGGTCCATTGATTACAATCTTGGTAACAGTAATTGGGGCAGGAACAGCACTGTTTTCCATGGTAAATGGCATTACAATTCCTTCTGGTAATTTTTGAAAATTACTCATGTTTACAATAGACTCTACTTCTTGACCGTTTGCCACCACCTTTGATTTGGTGCGGATGATGTAGTATGTTGCTGGGTCAAAGTAGAACACAGATTCGGTCCCGCTTTTTCTCGTGATTTTTACGGAATGACACTCAGTGCCATCTACATCTTCTTTTGCAAGTACTTCAAGACTATGTCCCTTTGCCTTATAGTCAATAAATTCTCCCTGCAAGTCGAGTTGGTCTTTACCGTATTTCAATTCATCAGCCGTAATGGGCTCAGGCTTGGTTTGACCAGCCATTGGGCTGAAATTCCAACCACTATCATTGGTAACAATAGAGTATCCAGTCATCCCCATAACGGTGAATTCTTGTTTGAATCCTTTGTTGTGTACAAAAGTGATGACTACGGGAATATCCATGCCTTGAACACTGATTGAGGCTTCCTGCTTTACTGTATTTATTTTTTTCCAATTTTCTGCACCACCTATGGCTTCAATGTGCTTGCTGATAATCTCATCTGCTGTTTGTGCAAAAGTTGTCGCAGCCATCAAAAAAGAGAGGGTCAAAAGCGACAAAAATTTGATCTTTTTCATATAAAAATGTTTAGACCTGCAAGATAGTGGTGTTTCAAATTCAATTCACAGCCTGTTTGATAAATTCTTAATTTTCTCCATGAGCGGTAAACCTGTAAGGTTGGTTTACATTGGTTTCCTTCGTAAATTCAAACTTATGGATTTAGAAAGTGTAAAAGGGAACCTGGTTGATAGCATTAGGAGAACCATCATGCCCGTAACGATGAATTTTCCATTGGGTAAGGTTGTTTCCATTCAGGCAACTGGAAGTTCCAACATCGATCCAGTATTACCCTTTATTATTCCTGGTTTTATTGATGCCCATGTACATATTGAAAGTTCCATGTTGGTTCCGTCTGAGTTCGCCCGACTTGCAGTTGTACATGGTACCGTAGCCACCGTGAGTGATCCTCACGAAATAGCCAATGTATGTGGAATGGAAGGGGTTCAGTTCATGATTGAAGATGGAAAGAAAGTCCCGTTCAAATTTTATTTTGGCGCACCCAGTTGTGTGCCAGCCACCATTTTTGAAACAGCTGGTGATGCACTTGATTCCGATCAAGTAAAAGCATTGTTGGAATTACCTGATGTGAAGTACCTCAGTGAAATGATGAACTTTCCTGGTGCAATTGCAGGGGATGAAGAAGTACTGAAAAAAATTGCTGCTGCACATGCTTTGGGTAAGCCTGTCGATGGACATGCACCTGGGTTAAGTGGTGAAGGATTGGTTCAATACATCAATCGCGGAATAAGTACCGATCATGAATGCTTTACAATCGAAGAAGCAAAAGAGAAACTTTCGCTTGGTATGAAAATCATCATACGAGAGGGGAGTGCTGCTAAAAATTTTGAAGCCTTAATTCCACTAATTGATGATTACCCAGACCAAATTATGTTTTGTTCTGATGATAAACATCCAGATAGTCTAGTGGAAGGGCACATCAATAAGTTATGTGCAAGAGCAATTGCTGAAGGCTATGATGTATTTCATGTTTTGCGAGCGGCTTGCATCAATCCTGTAAAACACTATAAATTGGATGTTGGATTGCTTCAAGTTGGAGATGCTGCTGATTTTGTAATCGTGGACAACCTTAAGGATTTTAATGTGTTGTCTACTTTTATCAATGGTAAACAGGTGGCCCACCAGGGTAAATCATGGATAGAAAAACCTGTTTTACAAACACCAGCCGTAAACAGATTTGGTATCCAACCCATTGCTGTTTCTGAAATTGCTTTGCCTGCAACTGGATTATATCCTTATCCTGTAATTGGTTGTATAGACGGACAATTGATCACCGAGAAACTGAATCTGCAACCTGCAAACAGGGATGGTTTTTTTGTTTCAGATGTTGAAAAAGACGTGCTTAAAATTGTGGTGGTGAACCGGTATTTTTCTGCACCTGTTGCAGTGGCGTTCATTCATCGGTTTGGACTAAAAACAGGAGCAATCGCTTCGTCTGTTGCACATGATTCGCACAATATTGTTGCTGTTGGTGTAGATGATATGAGTATTGCAAGGGCAATCAATTTGGTTATTGAATCTAAGGGTGGAGTGAGTTGTGTAGTAAATGAGAAAGACACTGTTCTGCCTTTACCCATAGCCGGATTAATGAGTGGTGAAGATGGAAACAAGGTAGCTGAGGCGTATACCGTAATTGACCAACAAGCAAAAGCCTTGGGATCTGGATTGGGTGCTCCATTTATGTCTCTCTCTTTCATGGCCTTGTTGGTTATTCCAAATCTGAAGTTGAGTGATAAGGGATTGTTTGATGGGGAAAAATTTAGTTTTTGCGCGTAGCCCAAGGGGTCTACATTTTTTGTCGAAATAAAAAAGGGGTATGTCGAATAAAGTTTGTGTAATTGGAGCTGGCCCTTCAGGTATTACAGCCGCAAAGAACCTAAAGGATGAAGGGTTGGAAGTGGTGGTATACGATTTAGGTTCAGACGTTGGAGGCAATTGGGTTTTTACCGAAGAGGTGGGTCATAGCTCAGTTTTTGAAACAACACACATCATTTCGTCTAAAACCTTGAGTCAGTATGAGGATTATCCCATGCCTGAAGATTATCCTGACTATCCTTCCCACAAACACCTTGCAAAATATTTCCAAGATTATGCAACCCATTTTGGGTTGTACCCTTTAATTCAGTTCAACACGTTGGTTACCCATTGTGAAAGAAACAAGGAAGGGAAATGGCAGGTGACTACTCAGCACAATGGATCTGAAACAACAGCTGAATTTGATGCACTTGCGGTGTGTAATGGCCATCATTGGTTACCAAGAATGCCTCAGTATCCGGGTCAATTTAGTGGTGAGTTTATTCACTCTCATGAGGTGAAAAGATTTTCGAGATTTACGGGTAAGAAAGTGTTGGTTATTGGTGGGGGTAATTCAGCAGCTGATGTAGCTGTTGAGAGCAGTCGTGTTGCCGCATCTGTGGACATGAGTTGGCGAAGAGGTTATTGGATAGCACCTAAATTTATGATGGGTAAGCCATCGGATGTTTTCAGTACTAAAATAAACTGGCTGCCACGTAAGCTTTGGCAGAAACTCTCAGCGTTGAGCTTGTATTTTCGCAACGGCAAGAATACAGATTACGGATTACCCAATCCTGACGGTCCTTTGGGCTCTCATCATCCAACCATTAATGAAGATTTGTTCTTTACAATTAGACATGGAAAAATCAAACCCAGAACAGACATCGCATCGCTTAATGGCAATGAAGTAGTATTCAAGGACGGCGCTAAAGGAGCGTATGATGTTATTGTTGCGTGTACGGGATACATCATTACACATCCATTTTTTGATAAATCATTTATTGATTATTCAGAAGGGGA
>JBFYPP010000011.1:0-19362 GCA_041303255.1 Chitinophagia bacterium
AAATTAAAAATTTGATTGGCATTGAGCTGCCAATTAATCTGGCAAGTAGCGGTATGGATTTTAGGTGCTATTGGTAATTCTTCTGTCGAATGTTGAATGATTTCCAACTGGGGGATAGGCTTTAGTTCACCATTACAATATCCCTTCAATGTGTCATAGATCAACTGAGCACCCAATACCTTCATTTCATCATGAAGTTCGCCAGCAGATTCATCTAAACGAATCGGTATTTTCAGTCGCATTAACACATCTCCTGTGTCAATGGCATGCTGCAATTTGAAGGTAGTAATCCCTGTTTCATTTTCACCATTGATAATTGCCCAATTGATTGGTGCGGCACCACGGTATTTAGGCAAAAGTGATGCATGTAAATTGATGGTTCCCATGGGTGGCATATTCCAGACCTGCTCGGGCAACATACGAAAAGCAACAACCACTTGAACATCGGCATGCAAAGATTGCAATTCCTCAATAAACAATGGATCCTTGAACTTGACAGGCTGCAACACTTTTAGTCCATGTTGAACAGCGAATTGCTTTACTGCACTTTGCGAAAGCTGCATTCCTCTTCCCGCAGGTTTATCTGGTGCGGTAACCACCGCAACTACATTGCAGTTTTCAGCGACCAATTTATCCAGAATGGCGACTGCAAATTCTGGTGTTCCCATAAACACAATGCGACAATCCTTCAACATTTTCATTTTACAAAGAAACTAATAAAGGAGGTATTTTTTTCGGATAGATTTAAATGCATCTAATCCTGGCTGCCAGCTTGCCCGAATGTCGGCTTCAGTCATTCCGCTTTTGATTTGTTGCATCAAGCTTGCATTACCCGCCAATTTATTGAAGAAGCTACCATCGGGGTCGCCTGACTTCGGCAGAATAAAAAACTTTTCTTTGTCGGGAAACAAACTGTAAGCTTCCAGCAAATAACTGAGGTGCAAACGACCATTCACTTTTTTGAATACCACCTCATCGGCCTCTGAAATATTCCAACCATAACAAAGTTGGTCTTTTAATTTGGGCTGTGTAGCACCAGGCATGGCGACAGGGGTAAAAGCATACAAATTATTGGGCAAGGACGGATGTCCAAACACTTGAAATGGTGTCTTGGTACCTCTCCCTTCACTAAGTACCGTCCCTTCAAAAAAACAAATGGATGGGTACCAATAAATGGATGCATTGTTTGGAAGATTGGGCGAAGGCTTTACAGGAAGTATATAAGTTGAATTTCTTGTATAGTTGCTGCAGGGAACTACCTGCAATGGTTGATCTCCGTTTTTAATACTGTTTTCGAATGCCTGCATTGCAGATGGTTGTAACCATTTTTCTCCTACTAACATACGTGCATATTCACCGATGGTCATGCCATAGACGACGGGCACTGGCTGCATGCCGACGAAAGAACGGTATTTCTTTTCTAAAACTGGACCATCAACATAATGGATGTTGGGATTTGGCCTATCAAGTACAATGAGTTTTTTGTTGTTTAAAAATGCAGACTCCATGTATCCTTCAAGGGATGAAATAAAAGTATAAAACCGAACCCCTATATCCTGGATATCAAAAAGCATAATATCAATGCCAGCTAAATCTTCTGACGATGGTTTACTTTTTTGACCATACAAGGAAACCACCCGAATTCCTGTTTTTGCATCGGTGTAATTTCCAACTTTCTCTCCAGCATCTGCTTCACCCCTAAAACCATGTTCAGGTCCAAAAATCAACTTGACATTCACCTTATTTTCCTGTAATACATCCACCAAATGCTTGTCCCCAACCAGCGAAGTTTGGTTTGCAAAAACTGCCACCTGCTTACCTTGCAAGAAGGGTAAGTATTTCTCAATACGCGCAGCACCAGGAACTATATTCTGGGCTTCAACAGAAATGAGAAAAAAGCAAAGCAGTACGTTAAAAACAAACCTTTTTTGCATGGTTTTGGAACATTATGGATTAAAAATAAAAGATTAAAGTTAGATTCGCCCCTCGTTTCGTTTCAATTTTCATCATTTAAACAAAAATTATGCAAGTAAAAAAGGGCGATGTAGTTCGTGTACATTATACCGGCACCCTTGTAGATGGATCTCAATTTGACAGTTCAGTAGGCCGTGCACCTTTGGAATTTACCGTTGGCGCCGGACAAATGATTGCGGGATTTGACGCAGGTGTACTAGGAATGATTGTTGGAGACAAAAAAACCATTCAGGTTGATCCTGATAATGGGTATGGTCAGAAAGACCCAACTGCTATCATAGAATTCCCTTCTTCAAATATTCCTGAAGGAATGGCTGTTGAAGTGGGAATGAAATTAAATCTTCAAAACCAATACGGACAACCAGTTCCGGTAGAAGTTGTTGAAGTTAAAGAAGATATCATTATCATGGATGCCAACCATTTTCTTGCAGGCAAAGACCTGGTATTTGAAGTGGAATTGGTTGAGATCGTTGGCTAATTTATTTTTCTGTTTTACATAGTACCACCGCAGGAGCTTTCCATTGAAATCAAAGGAAGTTGTTGCGGTGGTCTTGTTTTGAACCTTTCCCAAAATAGCATTACTGTTAATTTTAAATTTTTTGTCGCTTATTCCTATTTTACCTGCTTTTATCGGGTACGGGTTTATTGCTGGAGATTGGTGTGCAAAAAAGATAGACTAATTTTACAAAAATAGTCGCCATGAAAATAAATGCCCTTCTAGCTGGATTGTTATTGATTAGCCTTTCCGTTTTTTCTCAACAACCCGCATCATTAAGTACACAGGATTTTGCTAAGGCTGTGCAAACTGGCAAAGTGCAGGTATTGGATGTGAGAACGGCTGACGAGTATAAAAGTGGACATCTTGACAAAGCGATGCAGGCCAACTGGTTAGATGGAAAAGAATTTAATGACAGAACTTCTCACTTGGATAAAAATATTCCTGTCTACATCTATTGCTTAAGTGGAGGGCGCAGTGGTGCTGCAGCAGAAGCATTGCGTGCCAAAGGATATATGGTAACGAATATGGATGGAGGCATTACTGCTTGGAAAAGAAATAAACAACCCTTGGTTGGTATAGACGCCAACATAAAACAGACCAGTAGTACCGCATACCAGGGTCAAATTAGAAGTACCCAAATTGTGTTGGTCGATTTCGGAGCAGAATGGTGTCCCCCATGCAAAAAAATGGAACCCGTGCTTAACCAGTTCATGAAAGAAAATGCCAATAAACTCACCCTTGTAAAGATGGATGGTGGTGTAGAAACGGAATTGATGAAGACATTAAAAGTAGATGCCTTGCCAACTTTTATTCTCTATAAAAACGGAAAAGAGATTAAAAGAAAACAAGGCATCATGAGCAAAGAAGAACTTACTTCTTGGCTAAAATAATTTAGTTCTTGGCTTTTTGCATGGCATTGGCAGCACCTCCTGAAACTCTTGGAGCGCCTAATCCACTGATAGTAGCAGCACCTTTAAACAACTGGAATCTACTTGGCATCTCTTTAATTGGCCACATTCCATTTGCTTCATTGATATCTGCAGTCTCACGCATAGGATCCAGCCTGATTGAAGCCACCTCTTTTTCTTTCACAAAAAGCTTGCTTACTTTTTGTTCGTTCAACCTCCAAATGGTTACAGGCAGTCTATCCACTTCCTTAGAACCATCCTTGAAAGTAAACTCAACAATAATTGGCATTACCATGCCCCCCTTATTTGTGAAACTAAGCTCATAGAAATGTTTATTTTCCCATGCAGCATAATTATCCTTGTCTTTTTGCGCATTCAATTGTTGCTGAGACATTTCTTGCATCATCTTTACATCTGCATTTCTGTTGAAATAGTAGAAGTCTCTTAATGTGGTATCTCTATCTGTATAGTAAGAAATCGATTTGTCGTCGCGGTTTCTTTGTTTGCTAATGCTCTCGAAATCTGTCCCCTTCATTTGTGCCAAATTCTTCTCTGAATCAAGCCTGTACCATTTTACAGAATCCAATGAAATGTCTACTGGCTCAGTTCCATAGTACCATCCGCGCCAGAACCAATCCAAATCAACCGCACTTGCATCTTCCATCGTTCTAAATAAATCATAAGGCGTTGGATGCTTAAATGCCCATCTGCGTGCATACTCTTTAAATGCATAATCAAATAACTCTCGGCCCATAATGGTCTCACGCAAAATATTTAAACCCGTTGCTGCTTTTGCATAGGCGTTAGAACCCACATTGGCAACATTGTCTCCTTTGGTCATGATGGGCTCTAGCAAATCTTTGGGCAACTTCATGTAATCTGCAATCAAATGTGCGGGACCTCTTCTAGAAGGATAATTGTTGTCAAATTCTTGCTCTGTTAAAAATTGACAGAACGTATTCAATCCTTCGTCCATCCACCAATACTGACGTTCATCTGAATTGATAATCATGGGGAAAAAATTATGTCCCACTTCATGAATGATTACTCCAATAGCACCATATTTGACTGCTTCACTGTAAGTGCCATCTTTTTCAGCGCGACCAAAATTCATCGCCAACATGGGATATTCCATACCAATAGCAGCCTCTACTGAAATTGCAACAGGGTAAGGATAAGGGATGGTGTATTTAGAATATACTTTTACTGTATGTGCAGTTGCTTTTGTAGAATACTTTCTATAAATAGGATAGGCTTCTTTACCATAATAGCTCATGCACATTACTTTCTTGCCTTCCACATCTACGGCCATTGCATCCCAAACCAAACGTCTTGAACTGTTGAAAGCAAAGTCACGCACATTCTGTGCTTCATAAATCCATGTTTTTTTACCTTTTGATTTATCCTTTGCATTTTCATTTGCCTCGGCCAAGGTTACAATTTCAACAGGATCATTTGCCGTTTGTGCTTGTTGCCACCTTGATAGTTGTGTGGGAGACAGAACAGCAGCTAAATTTTTACATTCACCAGTAGAAGCCACAATATGATCTTCAGGAACAGTGATGTTTACTTTGTAATTTCCAAAAGTAAGCGCAAATTCAGCCCCTCCTGTAAATTGCAAATTTTGCCATCCTTGGAAATCACTGTACACTGCTAATCTTGGAAACCATTGTGCAATGGAGTACAGATTATTGTCATCTTCTGCAAAATACTCATACCCACCTCTTCCATATCTTGTAAGCTTATCAGGAATTTTATAATTCCAGCTTGCTTTAAATATAAATTTTTGTCCGGGTTTCAATGGAATTGGCATCTCTACCCTCATCATGGTTTGATTAACCGTGTACTTCAAAGGCCTGCCAGTAGCATCTGTCAACGAGGTTACATTTACTCCATATCCTTTTAGATACTCCTTCGGGTTCATCTGCAACAACTGCTGATGTGTAAGTCTATTACCCATGGCAGAAGGCTTGTCGTAATTGTTGTCGCTGTTGGGATGATGAAAATTCTCATCAATCTGTAACCAGATATAGGTGAGTATATCAGGAGAATTGTTAAAATACGTTACTGTTTCTGAGCCTGTAAGCACGTTCTCTTCTTCATTGATTTCTACATTGATGTCATAATCGGCGCGCTGTTGCCAATATTTTGGTCCGGGTGCCCCACTCGCTGTTCTGTACTCATTGGGGTCTTGCATTAAATAATCCAATTGTTCAAATCTATTGCCATGATTTGAACCCGCGTTACGCATGGGCTGTGCCAAAGAAAGCAGGCTGACAAAAAGATAAACGGAGAGTAGAAAAAAACTTTTTCTCATGTTTTATAATTTACTTTTTACTGAACAGTACACATTTCTAAAATTAGGTTGAAAAACAGTGCATCAACTAATGTCAATCATCCTTCTATCCAATGGATTCAACTAGGTTAGATGTATGAAAACAACATATACCCTAATCCCAAAGCAAAGGAAGAAACTGCACAATTTTTCCCTATTGCAATATAATTTATTAATTAGTCTTTTGTTCCTACTCGCTTGTAAAAAAACCGAACCTGAACCTACCGAAATATTTCAAAGAACACCAAAACCGGATGGAAGTATTGTCTATGGAGTTGGCACATTAGACGCTTACAGCCCCATCAACAAAACCACCTCCTGGTTTCAAACCACCCAGTCGTTTTCTAGCTTATTCAATGTTGAAGCGTCGTATTTCATTGGCTTTGAGCAGACCCAAACGCAAGAAAAAATACCCTTTAACAGGTCCAATGCGCATTTGTGGAACAACCAAAAAGAATACTATTGGTTCAGCAAGGGCACCTACGTGTTTGCTGATTTTACTGGTGATGGGAAAAGCGACTTATGGGCTTACTATTTTAAAAGTCCCTGGCCAACCAACGCACAAGGACTTCACCTTTTCTCTGAATACAGTTTAGACAGCACAAAACATGATCTACAAATGGGATTACAGGAAGTGCGAAAAGTTACTGTTGCAGAAATGGACAATGACGGACTAAAAGAAATTATACTCTTTTCCACCGGCTATGACAATCAACCTTTCCCGGGAGATTCAATAGGGATCTTTAAACCCCACTCCAAAAAATACCAATACCTAAACAAAGACTTAGGATATTTTCAAGGGGGTGCGGCTGGAGACATCAACGGAGATGGAAAAGCAGATATTGTTGCCTATTCTGGAGGCAGTAAACTGGTACCAATACATCCTGCAGCCTACTTGAACAGTGGTAACATGAATTTTCAATTGGCCAATCAATTGTTCAAAGGCTTTAGCAATACAACAGACGACAATTATTATGCAGTAGAACTCTTTGATGTTACAGGTGACGGACAACTCGATCTTTGTCTGGGTGGAAAAAACAGACTGCGAATTGTGCCAAACAACAAAGGCATTTTTGATAGAAAAGAAGCCATCAACATCAAAGTAGACTTGAGTTTAGAAGTACTTGACATGCTGTTCATTGATTTTGATGAAGATGGTAAAATAGACATCTTGACCTTAAACAATAAAAATGGTTACCAAGGCTATGCCCTTCAACTCTACCTAAACAGGGGTAAACAATTTATTGAAGTTACACAAGAGTATTTCGACAAAAGTCATGAGGATGGTTTTGACTCCTGGATCAAATGGCTTCGACTTTTCGACTATGACCAAGATGGAGATTTAGATATAGTAGCAGACGGATTGCATGGGTCCATGTTCAACAAAAACACTGTAGTTTATTGGAAGAACAATTTTGGCTACTTTGTCCGCACTAGAATAAATTAACATCTACTAGCTCATCAAATCTTTAAACCGCTCAATAACCAATAGAAAAGAAACAATTAAAATAAACACAGAAGCAAAGACCTGAATTAACCGGGCTGAAATGACCTTGGTACTAACCAAAATCCATTTTGTTGACAACACCAAAAGAACAACAAGTATTTGTCCCATTTCCAACCCCAGATTAAAACTAAATAAACTCCAGATCAGTTGCTGATCTCGCGCCAAGATCATTCTAATATAATTGGCATAACCCAAACCATGAATTAATCCGAAACCCAGTGCCAAGGTATATTGAAGCAACCCACTTAGGCTTTTTTCTGGCTTCACCACCAGATTAGAAAGGGCTGTAAGCACAATCGTGCAAGGAATTGCAAACTCAACCCATGCTGCATCCAGTCTAAATTGATCCAACGCACTTAAGTAGAGGGTTATCGCGTGACCGATGGTAAATGCTGTTACGAGTAAGAGTACTTTCTTCCAATCAAAAAAAGTATACACCACTGCCAAAGCAATTATAAAATAGATATGGTCTGTAGCATCCCAGCTCAAGATATGGGTCCATCCAACCTTAAAATAAAATATAAAATCTTTCATCCTTTCAAAGGGTCTAAGAAATAAATCTGAATTTTGCCTAGATGAAAATAATCAAATTGTCCATAGCGATTGCCTTCTGCTTTTTATTAACCAGCGGCAACCATCCTTTTTATGTTTCTACAACTGAAATAGAATTCAATCCAAAAACCAAAGAAATTGGTATTGCATTCAGGACCTTTCCAGACGACTTAGAAGAAACCCTTCGAGGCTTTTCAGGAAAAAAATTGGACTTCTCAAAAAAAAACCACCCAGAGAACAATCAAGTTGTTTCGGCATATCTAAAAAAACACCTTTCAATTGACGTAAACAAAACACGCAAAGAATTAAATTACCTTGGATACGAGTTGGACAAAGAAGCGATTTGGGTTTATTTTAATATCCCAAAAATCAACAATATTAAATTATTGAAAATAAATACTGATGTGATGTACGAGTACAAGTCTGAACAGACCAATATTGTACACATTACATTGAATGGGGTACAATCGAGTCACAAACTGAGTGCACCCAACACAACAATCACTATTCAAAACTAGACAGGAGTTCCAACTTCCTTCTTTTCGGCATTGGCAATTGAAATGGCACGAATAGTTTCAGCTGCAAAAGAGGCAAAAGCTTCAGCTGTAGCAGCATCGTTTCCCAGCATTGCAGGTGCACCCTGATCTCCACCCTCTCTGATGCTTTGAACCAACGGAATTTGTCCAAGAAAATTTAGATCAAGCTGGTCTGCCAAATTTTTTCCACCATCTTTTCCAAAAATATAATACTTGTTTTCTGGCAGTTCTAAAGGTGTAAACCAAGCCATATTCTCTACCAGTCCAATAATTGGGACCCTGATCTGAGCTTGGGCAAACATGGCAATGGCTTTTTTGGCATCAGCCAGGGCCACTTCTTGAGGTGTAGTCACTACAACAGCACCTGTAACGGGTATGGTTTGTACCAAAGTAAGGTGTATATCCCCTGTGCCCGGTGGCATATCGATCACCAAATAATCCAACTCGCCCCAATGCACATCGGTAACAAACTGGCGAATGGCGCTGCTGGCCATAGGACCACGCCACACAACAGCGCTTTTTTCATCCACCAGCAAACCAATGCTGATGAGTTTAATACCGTATTTCTCTAAAGGGACAATTTTATCCTTGCCATCAATATGCTCCATCAAAGGACGTTGTCCGCGTACCCCAAACATGATTGGAACGCTTGGACCATAGATATCGGCATCCATCAAACCCACCTTAGCGCCTTGCTGGGCCAGCGCCAAAGCGAGATTGGCCGCTACGGTTGATTTCCCAACTCCACCCTTTCCGCTCACTACAGCAATGATGTTTTTGACACCTGGCAATACCGAGGTGAGGTCTACACGAATGGAGCTCGTATTGGCAGTGAAGTTCACAATCACCTCAAGTGCATCATCAACATGGTCGTGTATGGCTTTCTCACAATCCTTTCGAATTTTTTCCTTCAGCGGGCATGCTGGAGTTGTGAGGACAATGGTGAATTCTACTGATTTTTCACCCAAAATAATATCCCTGACCATATTCAATGTAACCAGATCCTTTTTTAAGTCAGGTTCCTGAACATTACCCAATGCCTTCAAAATCGCTTCTGTATTCATAAACTTGAAATGTTAAAAATCAATTGTCCTGCAAAAATAACCATTATGAGACTAGTTTGTTTATCAAAAAGAAGGACTTAATTTGTGCTAGAATGATGACGATGAAAAAAGCCATAAAATGCTCCGTTATTTTACTTGCTTTCCTGCCTTTTGCTGCCAAAGCGCAGTTTGAGAATTTTAAGGACTCCGTAGTCCAACTCTATGGCGTGGTGATGACGGCCGATAGTTTAAGAGGACTACCTGCTGTAACCGTAATGGTAAAGGGAACTGGAAGAGGAACGCTCACCAACAACCAAGGTGTTTTCTCTATAGTTGTGTTAAAAGGAGATCAAATTGAATTTTCTTGCATTGGATTTAAAGAAAAAATCACGCTTATTCCAACCAATTTGGAAGGAAACCAATTCAGTATTATACAATTGATGATCAACGACACTACTTATTTGCCAGCTGCCATCATTAAACCACGACCAACTCGTGAGCAGTTTGAAAGAGATTTTGTGTCAACCGATGTGCCAGACGATAACATTGAAGTAGCCAGAAGAAATACAGATATGGCCACAAGGCGCATGCTCATGCGCACTTTACCTAGCGATGGCCGTGAAGCCGTCAACCTCAATTTAGCCAAGAGTGCACAAAAATATTATTACACTGGGCAAACACCCCCAATGAATATATTTAACCCATTTGCCTGGGGAGAGTTTGTCCGTTCATGGAAAAGAGGCGATTATAAAAAGAAATAATGCCCACGGTACAGGAAAAGCCAATCATTGCAGTTTTTTGTGGTTCTAAATCCGGATCCGACCCCAGGTATCTTACAGATGCCTCAGTTTTGGGAAAGCTTTTGGCCCTCAAAGGTTTCAATATAGTTTATGGCGCTTCTTCCAAAGGCATGATGGGTGAACTGGCCAACCAAGCAATCGAACATGGCGCTCAAGTAATTGGTGTGATTCCGGAAGTGCTTCTGGCCTGGGAACAACAACATAGTGGACTTACAGAACTTATTGTTACCAAAGACATGCATATCCGAAAAAAAACCATGTATGAAACCTGCGTTGCAGCAATCGTGCTTCCGGGTGGATTTGGCACACTAGATGAATTGTTTGAAATGTTGACCTGGAACCAATTGAGCATCCATGATAAAAAAATTCATCTGCTCAACACTGAAGGGTTTTATGATCACCTGATCAATCATTTAACCATGCTGGAAGAAAAAGGATTTTTGTATGACCCAATTTGGACGCGACTAACCCACCATAAAAACCCAGAAGATTTGGTTCATTTCTTGAACAATCAACTCAACGTTGATTAGTCAAATATCTTCCCAGCGTTTAGTATGTTGTTAGGATCAAATGCTTTTTTAATTTCCTTCATCAGACGCATACGCGTTTTATCAATTACGATATCCAGGTAGGGTTTTTGTATCAAGCCAATACCGTGCTCACCACTAATGGTCCCGCCCAATTCATGTACGAGTTGAAACAATTCCCTTAATATCGCTGTCATTTCAGGATGATCATGGCTGTTTGGAACACCCTCTTTGTTGATCCGCACATGTAGATTCCCATCACCCGCATGTCCATAACAAACTACTTTAAAATCTAGTCTTGCTCCTAGTTTTTTTAAACCTCTAATTAATGCTGGTAATGATGCACGGGGTACAACCGTGTCTTCTTCAATGGTATACCCTTCTAACTTTACATATTCTGCCACTTTCCTGCGCATGCTCCACAAGGCATTTTTTTGTTGCGCATCATCGGCAAAATAAATCTCCCCACAATCAAATTGCAAGAGCAGTTCACCAATAGATTCCATTTCAGAAAGAAGTGTTTCTAAATGGTTTCCATCTACCTCAATTATCAAATGGGCTTCCGTATCGGAGGTTAACTTTACAGGGCTAGAAGAAAAATATTTACTTACAATTTGGAGGGCATCAATTTCAACCAACTCCAACGCAGAAGGTGTAAAACCCGCTTTAAAAATTGCACTCACTGCTTCGCTTGCTTTTTCGAGAGAACGAAAAGGGACCAACATCAACAAATCATGTTTGGGAAATGGAATCAACTTCAATACAATTTTAGTTACGATTCCCAAAGTACCTTCACTGCCAACCATCAATTGCGTGAGATTATACCCAGTTGAATTTTTTAACACGTTGCTGCCAGTCCAGATGATTTCACCCGTTGGCAAAACCACTTCAAGATTCAATACATAATCTCTAACCACACCGTACTTTACGGCCTTGGGCCCACCGCTGTTTTCGGCAATATTTCCACCAATAAAACAAGAACCCTTACTGGAAGGATCGGGCGGATAAAACAACCCTCTTTCTTTTACTGCATTTTGTAGCACCTCGGTAATCACTCCCGGCTCTGTTATAATTTGAAGATTATCTTCATCAATTTTTAAAATTGTATTTAAGCGATCGGTAGATATTAAAACACCACCAAGATGAGGCAATGCGCCACCACTCAATCCTGTTCCAGCTCCACGAGGAGTAACTGGAATTTTTTCGAGGTTACAGACCTGCATGATTTTACTAATTTCTTCGGCAGTTTTCGGACGAAGAACTACTTGAGGCAAAAAAAACAGTTTTTCTGTTTCATCACTGCCATAGTCTTTCAACAATGATTCATCCGTAATTAGATAGGGTTCCCCAACGATCAACTTAAATTGTTCATATACATGAAAGGGAATAGACGCGTTAGTCATGCTGACATTAATTTAAACGAATGTCGCACTTAGAAAACAGTTGAAAAAATAAATTCAAGAAGAGCCACTTTTAGAAAGCAGGACAAAAGCTTTGTTTATTGGCATACATCAACGTGTACATGCCATCGTACTGCATATACATTTCAGTAGCACCTCGCCCTCCATTAAAACTTTGCAACCCAGAAGTAGTTGCATCATAACTAAAGGTAAACTTGAAATTCCTCCATTGGTAGCCCACCATAGGGATAATGGCATCGCCGGGTCTTGCGTACACTCCTGCAATGAGCTGCTGCTTTCCGTCGCCAGTAAGGTTGTAATTGATGTGAAATCCGCCCACAAATTCGGCAGCAGCAGCCTGCTTTGTAAAATAGATACCCGGCGATAAAATAACCAAGTCATTTAATTTAAACATCGCATCCAAAAACGCAATCGATCGAATTGGGATGGTATTTTCTACACCACTACTCTGCTGAAAAAAACTTTCCTTTGGTTTATTGAGGTGATGCATGCTGAAGCCGCCATGAAAATAAATATTCTCTGTAGGAAAAATCGAATAATTGAGACCCGCCTGCAAATCAAAATAACCAATTGAGTTGTTAAGCAAGATTTCTGATGTAGGCCTACTAAAAAACTTTCCATCCCACTGATCTCCAAACCGAAGTGTTGAAGAATTGATGCGTTTGGTAGCAAAACCCAAATTGAAACCGGCAGAGAGCAAACTAGAACCCCCAATCATTTGATGATAGGCCAAAGAAGCATACGCTTTGGTTGAGGTTAAACTCCCCGAACCTGCTACATCTTGCAAAATCAATCCACCCAAACCCATCCAACCACTTGGAATAAGATCACGCATGAATTGAAAATCGCCATACACACTCATTGTTTTATAAGGAACCGGAACAGTAGCCCATTGTTCTCGATAATGCGCACCCAATCGATAATCCGAGGAAGGCAAAAAACCTGTATTGGCTGGATTAGTGGATAACGGCGAATTAAAAAACTGAGAGAAGCGAAGATCTTGGGCATATGAAGCCTGTTGCATCACAAAAAATGCAACTAACCACAAAAAAATGCCATGAATAGTTCTACTTCGTTTCACCTGTTTATATTGCTTTCACTTTTTATCGAATCAATGTTATGCTTCCCGAACTCTTTGCCTGCTTTCCATCAGAAAACTTTATGACCAAAGTATAGGCATAGGCATCCATTGGTTGTGGCACTCCCTTAAAGGTTCCGTCCCAACCAAAAGATGTATTTGCCGACTCAAATATAACTTGACCAAATCGATTATAAATCCTGAAATCCATCAAATCAACGCCGTATGCATTCACCAAGAAAATATCATTCTTGCCATCTCCATTGGGTGTAAATGCGTTGGGAATATCCCAAAGAGGTACTATCAATGAATTGACTTTTGCAAATGCCGTGTCTTTACAACCAAACAATGTGGTAGCGTATAAATAAACATCCCAAGTATTGGTACTGGTATAAAGGTGTGAAGTGTCTCCGCGAGAGCTTGCAATGGCGCCATCACCAAAATCCCAGACAAACTCACTTGCACCAATTGAACGATTGGTAAACCGTGTTAGTGTATTTTCTAATGGAGGCTGAGGTGAAGCAACAAAATCGGCTACGGGCAGAGGCCTTACGTTGATGGTAAAGGTGGTATCTTTTGTCCGTTGACAATTCGGACTATTTTCACTTATAACAAGACGAATCGTTTTTAGTCCGGGTGTAAAATAAGTAACGTTGTGCGGACCGTAATTGGTTGCAGTTTTCCCCTCACCAAAATCCCAAGCATAATCAACACCACCTACACTGAAATTTTTGATATTAAGAGGTGAGTTCACACAAACATCTTTTGCGGCAACTTCTAAATTAATTTTAATATCGGGCTCGACAGATATCGTAATCTCTATGGAGTCTGGATTGTTACAGAAAGTAGGATCGTTGAGTAACAGCCAGATTTTATGTGTACCTGGACTAAAATCTTTTTCAGGTTTAAAGTTGATGTCCACTGGACCTGTTCGAGTACCATCATCAAATTTCCAAATGAAAGATGATGCCGTAAATGAGGAGGCAGGTAAAGCAGTTTCAGACGTATTGGTAAATCTAAATCTCGGACTGGAACAATCTCCTACACGCTCAGCAGATGCAGACAACAGCGCCTCGTTGATACCCACCCTCACTGTTATTTCAGAAGTATCCCTGGTTATACACCTGTCGTTATCAATTGCAATCAGCCTAACTCTATACAGTGTATTGGTGGTTGGCGAATAGGTATGATTCACTTCAGGATCTGTTGTTGTAGCCGTAGTGCCATCTCCAAAATCCCACACGTAGGTCTTTCCAATACCAATAGTGTCTATAAAAGTTATAGTTAGTGGAGCACATCCAGATGTATCAAAAACACCATCGATAAAAGACTTTATACCAGCATCCACTCCATCAAAATCAAAACTAATTTTTAATGCAGCAAGATTACATCCACCTTCCCCATCCCTTGCCAATGCCCCATTTGTAGGAAAAGCGGCACGCCAAACAATCATAGGAGCACGAATTGGATCACCAGGCTGACGACCTCTTGGTGGACAAATTGCATTACCCCCACAATTGGCACAGAGTGCTTGATAAATTGCCCCCCTTGCATCGAAGCGAGAAGTCCCACCATCCACATGATCTCCCTCTCCACCTCTTTGTCCAAACCAAGATCCAAACAGTTGACGCTGTGCATTCTTCTCCATTACAAAAAAATAAAAATCTTTATTGTCTGTGTAATTTTGAATTGGAATACCTACAATATCCATTCCAGCAGTTCCTTGTGTCTTGCTATCAAATGGTGAAGTTTGACAAAGATTTAACCTTCCACCCCATCCAGAAACGTATACATTTTCGCAGCGGTCAACCAAAAATGCAACCGGCGAAATATTGGGAACACTTGCGGTTCCATTGAATCCAAATGGAGTTGAATAAACATAATTGCTCAGATCTGGCTGCAACTTTGAAATGAATTGTTTTGCCCCCGGCCTACTATAGCCTCCACTGGGTATGCCAGTAACTGGCCAATTTCCCAAGGAGATGCCCATCACATAAGGATGATTTACCAATGGGGCAATGTTTTGATCAAATTGAATTCCATAAATAATATCTGTAGCACCAGTGCCAAGAAATGTGCTTTTGATTAGATTTCCATTTTGATCAAGGATGGCTACAAATCCATCAATTCCACCTTGAGCAGTAGTTCCAATGGTACCGGAATGATCTCCAGGAAAATTAGAACTGCTTGTTGCGCCAGCAACATAAACCTGGTTGTTGACAGGATGCTTCGCCAAAACAAATGCAGCATCATCCTCGCTCCCACCGAGATAGGTAGCAAAAACTACATTGGTGAGATTGGGTGTGAGTTTTAATACAACGCCATCTTGTGCACCCCCTAAAGTAGTTCCATTAGAAATGGATGGAAAATTACTTGACTGTGTGCTTGAAGCAATATAGACAAAATTGGAAGCATCAATAATTACCTCACTCCTGGCATTATCACCATAGTTGTACAACAAAGATTTAGGAGATGGTGTAATATTGGCATCAATATTTGCACCATCAACGCCAGATCCTCCTATCACCATGCTTCCCAATAAACTTCTGCCGTCTGCAGACAATTTAAATACTGCGATATCGGTATTTCCACCCCCTCGATAATTGGATTCAGGTAAGACTGGAAAATTACTGGAAGTCGTTCTCCCTAAAATAATTGGATTACCAGCAGGATCCACAATGATACTGTGTGGAAACTCATCACCACTTCCACCAAAATAAGTTGAAAAAATTTTACTGTTGGTGCCCCCATTCGCACCGAATCTTGTAAGGGAGATGTCGATATCGCCTCCTCCAAAAATTTCTTGATAACCCCCGACTGCACCATACCTGCTTCCAAATACTATTCCTCCCGCATAGAGACTTCCATCCGGACCAGGAGCAGCAGAATAGCCCCAATTGTTACTTTTACTTCCAGTATAGGTTGAAAATACCAAAGTTGGGTCTATAACAAGCTCAATACTTTTATCATAACTACCTAGACTATAAGAAAGAGTATTGCCTGCAACTACATATTTACATGAAATACTTCGTCTTTGTCCATTTACAATTTGATAGGCAATTGGAGCAAACTCTTTTACTTCTCCAATTGATGTCTTGATAATTAATTCTCCATTTTTGATACGAAGTCCCTCTGCACCTGTATACTGCAATTTAATTTTACTTGGATCAGCACCAGGTGCCAATATCAAATCATACTTTATTTTTTCATTTCCAGAGTAATATCGAATATTTGTTCCCGGATATAGATCTTTTAAAACAACCTCTCCGTAAGATTTTACATCTGTCTTCCAAAAATCGGGATCATTCCCAATAAAATAGTTGGCCTCATTTCCAGTTGGCTTTGCGGGAAGAAACTTTGCAATTGGTGAACTTCCAATAAAACTTGCACGATAAACGTGTGATCTCATGACTAATTCTTGTGTATTGCCAGTTGAAGAAACAAATTCATCAATGCGCGCATTGTCTTTATCTCCAACACCTGGTAAATTATTTACCGGCCCAGACAATACAGATGAAGCGCCCCCACCATGAACACGTTCAATTACACGTGCAAAATCATCAGGATGGGTAATAGAAATTGTGAACCCATTTTTATGGAAATAAGCAACTCCATTACCAAGCACAGATTTGTATGCATAATCGTCTTTCCACTGTCCCTTGTTTTCTATGAATTCTACTCCATAAAAAGACTGGCCAGTTGACCTTGTTAAAAACAACAACAATATGAGTGAAAACCAAACTTTCATAGTGATTAGACCAATAGTAAAACTAGGGGTTTAAACGCTTAAAACATGTTAATAATCCCTTTTACTATCAAGAATCAAAAATCCATAAGATATTTATGCTTGGAAAGGACAACAGTCCCGTACCCCATAAATCCAGTACAAAGAAAGTGCTTGATAAAATAAATCACCTAAAGCTGCGTTTAATTGTATGTGTCAAAGTCCAAAACATATGTTGCCATTTCAAAAATTTACTTTTAATAAGCTGATTTTCAGCATGTTAATCATTTTTTTAGTGCCTAAAGACACTCATGCACAAGATCGTTTTGAGTTTGGTGTTTCCATCAGCACCATGCAATATGAAGGTGAAGTGGGGGGGCGTTTCCCTTATATTTACAATGATTTAAACAATCCCACATCGAGAGTCCGCCTTGGAGCTGGTATAAATTTTGGATATCATTTAACCGACTATTTTTCCTTGAGGGCTTCGCTTTTAATTGGTTCAGTCCAGGCAGCAGATCGATTACTCAAACCAGAACCAGATCCTGCTGTCATTTATAAATTGTCTAGAAATTTCTCTTTCAGATCATCAATTGCAGAAGTAGGAATCGTTGGTGAGTTTTATCCATTACCCGTTCTCTTCAAAAGATATGGTCAAAATCTGGGTAGATTCAACCCGTATATTGTTGGTGGAATTAATGTATTTAGGTTTAACCCAAGAAGTTTGTATTTAGATAAAACAGGTGCTTTGTCTTGGGTTGATTTAAAACCACTTAGAACAGAGGGCCAGGGTATGCCTATTGCAAATGCACCAAAAGAATACAGTCTAACCAGCTTCTCTTTCCCTATTGGAATAGGTGTACGTTTTAACATTACTGAAAATACTTCTATTGCCCTTGAATGGATGAACAGGACAACTTCGACAGATTATTTAGATGATGTGAGCGGCAGGTATATCGACAATGCAGAATTCGACAACTTTTTTGGACCAGGTACCGTTTTAGCAGATCAAGCAAAACAGAAAGCAAATTTCCCTTCATGGCTTAATGGTGTTCACGTCAATGGCTTTCTTCCAACTGAGCCTAGAGGTTCATTGAGGAAATTCAATGACTATTACTACACCACAAGCATAAAACTATTTATCAGTTTGGGTAAAATTGCTGGTAACAACGAATCTTGGATAGGAGGCGATAAATATTTAAAATGCCCACCATCAAGATTTTAAACAAAAATCATTCAAGAAATTTTTGACCAGGCATGGCCTCCACGTTTCTGTTTCAGATGCACTGATAATGGATGATGTTCTGGTAAACTAAGTTCTGGATCTACCGAAAGGAGTTGCTCTACTTCATTTCTTGCAATCTCTAACAAGGCCCTGTCATCCACAATATTGGCCAATTTAAAATCAAGTGCGCCACTTTGCCTTGTACCTTGTATGTCACCCGGACCGCGTAATTCAAGGTCTTTTTCTGCAATTTTGAAACCGTCATTGGTTGAACACATTACCTTTAAACGATCCTTCGCGTCTTTACCAACCTGACTACCAGACAATAAAATACAATAGCTTTTTTCGCTGCCCCTTCCCACCCTTCCTCTTAATTGGTGCAGTTGACTTAGTCCGAATTTTTCTGCACTCTCAATAACCATTACAGATGCATTGGGAACATTCACACCCACTTCAATTACTGTTGTGGCCACCATGATTTGCGTATCTCTTTCAACAAACCTTTTCATGTTCACCTCTTTTTGATCTCCAGTCATTCTTCCATGTACCATACTTATCCAATACTGGGGTTCTGGAAACCATGATTTTATATTTTCATACCCGCGCATCAAATCTTCGTATTGTAATTTTTCACTCTCTTCAATCAGTGGGAAAATAAAATAAATCTGACGACCCAGTTTTATTTCCGACTTAATAAAATCCATTACTTGTGGTCTTGCATCATCCAATCGATGTACCGTTGTTATGGGTGTCCTTCCCGGAGGTAGCTCATCAATCACACTGTAATCAAGATCTCCATAGGCAGTCATGGCCAAAGTCCTTGGAATAGGTGTTGCCGTCATCACCAATACATGTGGAGGCACATTGTTCTTCTCCCAGAGTTTTGCACGTTGTGCAACCCCAAACTTGTGCTGTTCATCAATCACAGCCAGTCCCAAGTTTTTAAACCTCACCGCATCTTCTATCAACGCATGTGTACCAACTACAATCTTCATGGTACCCTGTTCTATACCCGCTAAAATTGTCCTCCGCTCTGCAGCTTTAGTTGAGCCCGTCAACAACCCCACTTCAATCCCCAGTGGCGCCAATAACCGAGCAAACTGTTCAGCATGTTGTCTAGCTAAAATTTCAGTTGGCGCCATAATGCAAGATTGAAACCCATTATCGACTGCTATCAACATAGACATCAACGCTACTATGGTTTTTCCGCTTCCTACATCTCCTTGTAACAAC
>JBFYPP010000012.1:0-19350 GCA_041303255.1 Chitinophagia bacterium
CACCAGCAGCCACGTTTTTCAATCCTTCAGTGATGATAGATTGAGCAAGAACGGTTGCCGTTGTGGTACCATCACCAGCAACATCAGCGGTTTTTGAAGCCACTTCTTTTACCATTTGAGCACCCATGTTCTCAATGGGGTCTTCCAATTCAATTTCTTTAGCTACTGTTACACCGTCTTTGGTTACTGAAGGAGCACCAAATTTCTTTTCGATAACAACATTACGACCTTTAGGTCCTAGGGTAACCTTTACTGCATCAGCCAGGGTATCTACCCCTTTCTTCATTTTGTTGCGTGCTTCGAGGTTGAAAAATATTTGCTTTGCCATAAAATGATTTTATTTTTTTGATTAAACGATAGCAAGAATATCAGACTCTCTCATGATAAGGTAGTCGTGTCCTTCAATTGTGATTTCTGTTCCAGCATATTTGCCATAAAGAACGGTATCCCCATTTTTTACAGTCATGGGCTCATCTTTTTTACCAGGACCTGCTGCAACAACTGATCCTCTTTGTGGTTTTTCCTTCGCTGTATCAGGGATAATGATGCCGCCCGCAGTTTTTTCTTCAGCAGGTGCTGGTTTCACGATTACCCTGTCGTGCAATGGGGTAATGCTTAACTTCTTCGCCATAGCTTTTGATTTTGTTTTTTATAAATAATTAATTCAGGTTTTTTACCTTTCCAAGATAGCAGCTAAATCTGTACCAATTAGGGGTTTTTGCAATATTGTCAGACTTTCTCTGCTGGAAAGCCTCTCAAACAGAGAATTGGCAGCTAGAAGTCAGTTTAAGTATGCCAATTTTTCACCTTATTAACAAAATATAGCAACTGAAGCAAAATATTGGTCTATATTTGCAACCGCAAAACAGTTCTTTCAGATGATCAGCAGAAGAAATATTAGGGTTAAAGTGATGCAGTGTATTTACGCAGGGGAAGCTGAATCTACTATTTTAACAGAAACCGATGCGATTCCCCTTCTCAACAAATACCTCGACCATGCAGCGAATTTGTTCACCTTTTCAATTTACCTAATTACTGAGGTAGCCAGGTATGCTGAAATACATGCCAAAAACAAGGCTTCGAAACATTTGCCAACACACGACGATCTAAACATCAACGTTAAGATTGCTGGAAATACCATTTTATGGCAGATTTTAGAATCTAAAAGTTTTCAAGCAGCAGTAAAAAAAGGCAAATACGAATTACTGATTAATCAGGATTTGGTGAAAAAGATTTACTTGAGGTTGTCTGAGTCTGAAATATACCAAACGTACATACAAGAGTTAAGCAGAGAAAAAAAGACCGAAAAAGAGTTACTGAGCTATATTTTTACCGACCTCATCATGGCAGATGAGGATGTAACAGAATTTCTTGAAGAACTATTTATTCAATGGGATGACGACGCCGAAATGATTTACCAGATGGTGCTGAACTTTTTAAGCAAACCGGGTACACTAGACACAAAAGACATCATTGGTAATGAAAAATACAATTATGCCTTGTCTCTTTTGAAAACAACCATTCAAAAAAAGGATTTTACGCTTGAAATCATAAAACCGAAACTAAATAACTGGGATGCAGATAGAATTGCACAACTTGATATGATTATTATCCGCCTTGGGATATGCGAATTCTTGTATTTTGAAACCATCCCAACCAAAGTAACGATCAATGAGTACATCGACATTGCAAAAAGCTACAGCACACAGCAAAGTGGTCAATTTGTAAATGGAATCTTGGATAGTATCCACAAGGAATTACTTGCAGAAGGTAAACTGAAGAAGATTGACTTCAAAAAACAAGCCTAAATCATTATTTTTGACTTATTAAAGAAAAAGAAATGAAAACTCCTGCCATTATTTTCACGGTGTTCATTGTTGCAGCAGGTGCAATCATTGCGCTCAATAAAAACACACCAGAACCAACTCCTAAGGCAAAAATAGTAGTTGATGACATCACTGCCGGATCTGCAAGTCAACCGATCACCTCTGTTAGTTTCAAAGACAGCATTCTTCACATGGGAAAATTAAATGAAGGAGAAATGCTCAATGTTGAATTTGAATTTACCAATACAGGTGCTGAAATGCTGATCATCAAAAATGTAACCGCATCTTGTGGTTGCACCATTCCTGAAAAACCGGAAGAACCCATAGCACCAGGAAATACGGGAAAAATCAAAGCTACTTTTGATAGTCGTGGTAGAGCCGGTATGAATCAAAAAGTAATTACCGTTGTAGCCAACACCAAGGAAACCATCCACACTTTAATTTTTGATGTGGACGTTGAAAACCCTCAATACGCAAAATAACAAAAACAAATATGATGCAAACATTCTTCCTTCAAGCACAGCCAAACGCAGGTGTAATGCAACTTGTCCTTCTCGGAGGCATGGTAGTTGTATTTTATTTTTTCATGATTCGTCCACAATCTCAAAAAGCAAAAAAGGCTAAAAAGTTTCAGGAAAATATGATGAAAGGTGAAAAAATAGTAACCATTGCAGGTATACATGGTATCGTAAATAAAGTAAATGACGACAATACCCTTCAAATAGAAGTGAGTCCTGGTTCTTTCATGAAGATTGAAAAATCTGCCATCAGCATGGAATGGAGTGAACAACTGAACAAGCCAGCAGTCACCAAATAATTGAAACCTCATAAAAAGAGCCCCGATCATTTCGGGGCTTTTTTGTATACATTTGAATATGCTGAAAATTGGACTCACAGGAGGCATTGGATCGGGTAAATCTACCGTTGGTAAAGTATTTACCACTTTGGGAATACCTGTATATCATGCCGACCTTGAAGCCAGAAGATTAATGGAAAACAATCCAAAGCTAGTCGAACTTATCAAGCATCACTTTTCTGAAAAAGCCTACGAGAATGGGATCTTAAATCGAAGTTATATTTCAAGCATTGTTTTCAACGACAAAAAAAAACTTGAATTACTCAACAGCCTTGTCCACCCTTTTACCATAGAGGATGGAAAGCAATGGATGGAAAGACAAAAATCAGCTTATGCCATTAAAGAGGCAGCACTTATTTTTGAAAGCGGCAGTCAGGGTGAATTCGATCTAATTATTGGGGTGTATGCACCAGAAACTTTGAGACTTTTTAGAACCATGCAAAGAGACCATATCGATAAGACAATTGTTAAATCGAGAATGCAGAACCAAATCAAAGAAGAAATTAAAATGAAATTGTGTGATGAAATTTTAATCAATAATGAGCAAGAATTGTTGTTGCCACAAATAATCAATTTACACCACCAATTATTAGAACGCGCATCAAAAAAAGGAATATGACAACATTTCCTTCGGTGGCAGACCATATCTTGGTCTGGGTTTTTGGTATCATTCTCCCTTTCTTGTCTGCCTTACAAAGTCAAAAACTTTCAGGATCTATTCAATTTAACAAAGAGAGTAGAAAAAATTTGTACCTAAGCAATAGCTTAATGTTGGCCATTGCAGGATCAGTGATACTCCTGTTGTGGACGGCAAAACAAAGAGCTTTTCAGTTTTTAGGATTCACCCTACCAAGTACCGAACACCAAAAATTGGTTTTTCTCTTGGTGTTTTTATTTTTGGCTGGATATGCTATTGATCTCTACTTTGGTTCTAGAAAAATAAGACAATCAAAAAAAGAAGAATCCTGGTTTGAAAAATCATCTTTTCTACCAGAAAACTTTAAAGAACTTCCGGCTTATACCCTATTGTGTCTGTCGGCTGGAATTTTTGAAGAAATCATCTATAGGGGATTTATGGTCACTTATTTTTTACCCCTTTTCCCCTCTCCAGGTGGTTTACCCTGGGTTGCAATCATTGCTCCATCTATTTTATTCAGTTTAGCCCACATGTATCAGGGATGGGGTGCGGTAATAAAAATCTTTATTTTTTCTTTATTGCTCGGGACCATCTTCATCTTGTCAAAAAGTATCTATCCCACCATGGTCCTGCATTTTTTGATCGACCTTATTGGTGGGATAGTTACTTTAATGCAATACCAGAAAAGAAATCAATAACTTTCTTCACAACCAATAGGTGCACCCGGAGGTGGTATGGCATGAAGCGTTGGTTTTGCTTTTTCAGGTGACTTCATTCTTTCCAATACCAGGCCTAGATGGGCTTTATACATTGCATCCTCTGAAGTTTTTTGGACCGACTCCACCCATGTTTTCAATTCATTTATGGATGCGATAACACTTGTCTTGGCAGGGAAAGATAATTTTTCATCTACACTTGAAGACAATAGGTAGGTTAGCAACAATTGCTCGTTTTGTAGTTGAATTGCCGCTTCTATACCTGACCTTCTTTTTGCTTTATAGGTAGACTCAATCAATAGATCAACCATCTGCTTATACCCATAGTTCCCAGTATATTCTTGTTGAACCAATCGACTGATTCTTTCAGGATGAAATAGAAAAGACAGTGGCATATCAGCTGCTGCTTCGGCAGGAGATAATTGATCGAACGATAAACCTGTTTTCTTTTTAAAGAGTTCTCTATTGAATTCATATCCTGCTGGACGAGGGGGAATGAGCGAAGCGACAGTAGAGGGCAACTTCAAAAAAGAAGGATCCATACAATCTACAATTGCTTGCATCGCCTTTGATTGATCTTCTTTACTTACAGGAGCAGTAACCATTTGACCATCCCCTTTCAAAGCATAAGTATAATTGAGGCCACCTACAAGTTTAGTGACTGCCTCCAATTGATATCGATGATGAAAATAAACTGGAACCAATACATCTTCAAGCATGGCCATTGGGGTTCCAGTAGCAATAGATTTCATTCCAAATTGTTCAAGTGCTTTTGCGCGCACTTTATTCATGCGCTGCAATTCAGAAACGATATCAGTGCCATTATCCCATAAATGTGCCTCGGGATGCATACCTCCTGGCGCTCTTGCATCACGATCACTAATGAACTTCAATCCACGTTTTGCAGCATCAGAAAGCATTTTATTTAATTCCGCATCTTCATTTTTGCTGTTACTCAAATCAGCATATCCCCAAGTAATTGCTACTTTGTCCCAATCTCCAATTTTGTTATCATAGGCTCCAGCCAAATCAATTTCGCCTTTTTTATTTATACTCACTACTGGATGAGGGTAATCCATCACACTGGATCGATCAACAACGCTTGCTGAATAATTATGCATCAACCCAAGTGTATGTCCTACTTCATGAGCAGACAATTGCTCAAGACGCTCGATAGACATTTTTAACATCGGATCTTCTTTCATCTGCTTACCGTCAAAAGGAGATAACAAACCTTGAGCAATCATGTAATCTTGACGAACACGCAATGACCCCAATGAAACTTGTCCCTTTATGATTTCACCTGTCCTAGGATCTACAACACTTGCACCATAACTCCAACCACGTGTTGATCTATGCACCCAATTGATCATGTTGTAACGAATATCCATTGGATCACAACTGTCTGGCAACACCTTAACGATAAACGCATCTTTATAACCAGCAGCCTCAAATGCCTGATTCCACCATGCTGCTCCTTTTAACAAGGCAGAACGAATGGGTTCAGGAGTTCCATTGTCTAAATAATAAACAATCGGTTTTACTGGCTCACTGATTGCAGCAGAGGGGTTCTTTTTTGAAAGACGGTGTCTGTTGATTACATACTCTTCAATAGGTAGAGAAACGGAAGAGCTGTAGTTGTAATAGGAAGTATTGTTGAAACTGGACCTTGGATCAAATTTTCTTGGCTTGTAGTTACCATCTGGTAATTGCACAAATGAATGGTGCATACGCATTGTTATTGCTTCAGGAGAAGGCGCAACAGCCTGAATATAGTTTCCTGTAGTTCCATCTGAATTTACCAAGGTGATGCTGGCCTCCAATTCTGTATTCTGAGGAAAGTTTTTACAGGTAGGCAAATACAGCGCAGATCGGGTTTTATCTAAGGTATAAGCTCCTTGCTGCATCCTTCTAATTCTATTGGCTGCCTGCATTGCGTCTCTGGTGAGGAATTCTGTTGCATCAATCAATACAGCATTTCCTGTTTCAGCCTCTGCACTAAATCCCCAGATTGTTGATTGTGCAAAAGATTGTTCAACTGCAATACGCTCCCGCTCGGATGGTGAAACTGCACGATAGGCATAATTGGGTTCAACAAGAAGCACCTTTTTTCCCACTTTAGAAAACTTCACAATTCTTCCACCACCAAGTAAACCCCTATCCAAACCAATATCGTTTGAGCCCAGTCCCGCTGGCAACGACATCACATACAGGAGTTCCGTATCAATCTTGTCCACTTCTAACCAAAGTTTTCCATTTTGTACATCAACATAATACGGAAGGAATCCATCCATTTTTTTCAAGCCCTTTGTTTTTTCTTCAATAGAAGGAAGGGATTGAGCCAAAGTGCAAAACGGGACTAATAAAAGGAAAAAAGCAAGAATTTTTTTCATGAAACTATTTTATGCCTGGTTGTTTAATTATTGCACCCGTCTCTTTTTTTGAAGCGTCTACTATGGCTTTTACATCAGCCAATAATTTTTTTGCATCGTATACAATACCATCTTTGATGGTGTATTTTACGCCACCTTTTCTGGTGAGATCATTTTTGTCATTCAAAAAAACTGCTCCCGTACCATATAGGTATTGAAGGTTCTCCAATGGATTGGCATCAACCACTACAAGATCTGCCAACTTTCCCACTTCTACAGAACCCAGGTCTTTTTCAGCACCTAAGGCCTGTGCACCTTTTAGCGTTGCCGAGGTAATTACTTCAAGCGGATGGAAACCTGCCTCACGAAGCAATTCCAATTCGCGAATATATCCAAACCCATAAGTTTGATAAATAAATCCGTTGTCGGATCCGGTAGTTACCCTACCCCCTTTGTTTTTGTACTCATTGATAAAGCTCATCCAAATTCTGTAATTCTCTTTCCATTGAACCTCTTGCTCAGTCCCCCAATTAAACCAATAAGAACCATGCGACTCACGGTTGGCTTCAAAGAATTTCCATAATGAAGGCAAGGTATAATCATCATGCCACTCTAATCTTCTTGTTTTGTGTAAATCGCGGTTGGCCTCATAAATATTAAATGTGGGATCTAATGTAAAATCCAATTCTAATAATTTACTCATTACAGTATTCCATTTGGTAGAACCCTGTTTAGCCGCTTGTTTCCAGAGTTTTCCAGCCTCTTCGAAACGATGCTGCTCATTAGAATAATTGTATCCAAGCGGATAATCTTGGATAGTTGAATTGTCCAATAATGCTTCTGGTAATCCATACCAATGTTCCATAGAGGTAAGTCCCGCTTCTGCTGAATTCATGACGTTCCACCTTGCCACGTCCATTTGAGCATGGTGCATGCAAGAACGTAATCCTAATTTTTTGTTTTCTCTTAAAGCTGCATCCATGATAGAAGGCGCAGCACCAAAAAACTTAATGCCATCCGCACCTTTTGTAGCATTTTCCCTTACCCATTCAATGGCTTGTTGTGGATTGTTGACTCCTCCTTTTGCACCCTGACCAAAAGCGGTATAGGCATAGATACGCGGTGCGGTAATTTTATTAGTAAGACTTTTTTGTTTTTGATCCAATACCCAATCCAATCCGTTACCACAAGATGGATCACGCACAGTGGTTATGCCATGTGCCATCCATAATTTAAAAACATATTCAGCGGGAGTGCCTTGTGAAGTTCCGCCAATATGGCCATGCATGTCGATGAAACCTGGCAATATATACATACCGTGACAATCAATTTCCTTTCCACCTTCTTTGAGTTTTGGACGAGTAGCTTCTTTGATGGCCAATCCAGGGTAACCCACATTGCGAATGGCTACAATTCTGTTTTGCTCAATAACAATGTCAACCGGACCAACTGGAGGCGCACCAGTACCATTTACCAAAGTAGCTCCACGAAGAATCAATTGCGACCAAGGGCCAGTTCCATCAACCCTATCTGGTGCTTTTTTAATTTGCGCATGAAGTAGCGTAAAAGCACAAGAGAGGATAAAAAATAAAATGATCTTTTTCATCAATGGTGGTTTAATAAGACAAAATACAAAAATTGTTTGTTTTCTTTGTGTGTAATCATGAAGATAGAATTTTGGAGCATAGGAAAAGCACATGAGAAGTCCCTCAAGGAGGCTATTGAAGAATATACTTCTCGGATTCAAAAATACTGCCCCATTCATTGGGAGATTATTCCCGTGCCGAAAAATGCCGCCATGATGAGTGAATTGGACCTGAAAAAGATGGAAGGCAAAATGATTTTGGATTGGCTAGATAAAGACACCATTTTAGTGGCCTTAGATGAATATGGCAAGGAGATGAGTTCAATTCAACTTTCAGAATTCATCACCAAAAAGGGTAACATGGGCACAAAAAAATTGGTTTTCCTCATTGGTGGCGCATTTGGTCTGGATGAAACCGTTTTAAAGCGAGCCGACCATACCTGGTCTCTTTCCAAGCTCACTTATCCTCACCAATTGGTTCGACTGCTTCTTGCAGAACAAATTTATAGAGCCTATACCATCATCAAGAACGAAAAATACCACCACAGATAATTTTAACCAAATCAACATGAGCATATCCGCACTAATCATATTGTTAACGGTAATTGTTTCACTGATCGCTTTTAACAAACCTCAATTAAAAGAAGACCTTGTTTTTTGGCCCTATCAAATTAAGAGACAGGGTCAGTTTTATAGGTTCTTCACGCACGGCGTTTTGCATGCAGATGCACTCCACCTAATTTTTAATATGGTCTCCTTTTATTCTTTTGCAACCGCATTGGAAGACTATCTGTTTTTTTCGATTTTTGGAGAAGCTTCCAGGGCAATGCTAGCCATGATGTACATTAGCGCTATTGTATTTGCAAGTGTACCAGATTATTTTAAATACAGAAATGATATATCCTATAGATCTCTTGGCGCCTCAGGTGCTGTTTCTGCTGTGGTCTTTTCTGCAATCACCATACAACCAACAATGCCCATCATGTTCTTTTTTATTCCGTTTAAAATTCCCGGTTGGGCCTTTGGCATTGGATTTCTTATCCTTTCGGCATCTTTGGCTAAAAAAGGTGGAGGAAATATTGGACACAATGCGCATTTCTGGGGAAGTGTATATGGCGTAGTCTTCACCTACCTGGCCGCTAAACTTTATGCCAACATAGATTTAATTGACAATTTCATCAGGACGGTCTTGTAATTGAAATATGCAGCTTTTCATTGCTGTGCTCATCAATTTTAAATCGATCATCAATTCTCCTGCCTACAACCCAGATTATTTTTTTGTCTGATTCTATCACCCACTGATTTTCTTTTTCAGTAAGCGATAGTTTTAAGTCGGTCATGAACCTGGAAAGCTTTTTCTTTTTTTTCATCCCCAAAGGATAAAAATAATCACCAGTCTTCCATAAACGAACCAACAATGGAAATTGGATTTCTTTTAAATTAATGTAAGCATGGCTTGCATTGGTATCAATTTTAGTATTTGCAGATACTTTTCTAAATGACAAGATGGTATCACCCAAAACCAAATCTGTATCCACTTCCTCTACCAATTTAATTGTTTGTTCAGCCAAATTAATCGGATCAATCAACATCCAATTGCGGTTGCGTAACACCCTGTATTCTTTGGCATTGATGTATTTTCCTGAACCAGCAATGAAGAGCTTTTTTATTTCGGGTATTTGAGCTGCTGTAAAACCAAAGGGACTGAATAGTTCATACATGATGGTATCTAGGGGATTCGATTGGCTCAATTTGTTGACAGGAATTGCAAATGAATTTCCTCGTTTTTCAATGAGCTTGCCAATTTCTATATTTATTCTTTTCCTATATACCATTTCGACTTCCGATAAACGTTTGGCATTTTCAAGCATATTTTCTTTTAAGGAAGGAAAAGCTTTTTCTAAATCTGGAATAACGGCCTGTCTCAGAAAATTTCTAGTATAATTGATCTCTGCATTTGAACTGTCTTCCACCCATTGCAGTTGATTCAATTTTGCATAGTCAAGAAGTGCAGCACGACGCTCATTCAACAAAGGGCGCACAAGTAAACCAGTTTTTTGTTGCATCCCATGAAGACCTGCAATACCAGTACCTCTTAAAAAATTAATCAGCATAGTTTCTACCTGATCGTCAGCATGATGTGCTGTTAACACCCATTTTTTTGCAGAAGATGAATCCGCTTTTACCACCTCATTAAACCAAGCATACCTGAGGTTTCTAGCGGTTTCTTGAAGTCCCGTTTTTCTTTCCTGCATTTCTAACTTGGTGTCAAATAATTTAACCTGTATGCCCACTCCCATTTGCTCTGCCAGTGCTCTTACAAACATTTCATCTCTTGTGCTTTCAGCTCCACGCAATTGAAAATTACAATGCAATAAACTAAATCTACAACTAGCAGATTTCAACAAATGAGCCAATACCACCGAATCCATTCCACCACTGCAGGCCAAAAATAAATGATCTTGCGCTTTCCATAATTCCTGCGTTTTCACATGATTTATAAAATTATCTAAAGCAGAAATAGTGGGTTGATGTTGATTTTCTTTTTGCATTATTCTAATTCATCTTTCAATTGATTCAATGCTCCTTGCAATTCTCGAAGTTCATGCTGCTTTTGGAGATTTCTTGCAACAGAAATACCTTTTTCATATACGTGTAAAGCTTTATCAAAACTGGATAATTTCTCAAATAACTTACCTAAATGATAATAAGAACCAAGGTAGTTTTCATCCAATATCAATATTGCTTCCATCTCTAAAACAGCCATCTCTAAACTACCCAATTTAACTAGCTCCATAGCCAAAGCATGTCTACTAAAGAGGTCTTTTGGATCAGCGGCTATAAACGATCTTAATTTTTCTATCCTATCCACTTGGAAATTTTAATTATTCTTGTCAACTATTTCCCGACATCGGTTTATATTTGTATCAGAAATTAGTTGTCGCGACAACTTTTTTACAAAACCAGATACCATGAAGATACTCGTTTGCATCAGCAGGACACCAGATACTACTGCAAAAATAGCTTTCACAGATAACAACACGAAATTTGCTACCGATGGGGTTCAATGGATCATTAACCCGTATGACGAGTGGTATGCGCTCGTGAGGGCAATCGAACTTAAAGAGAAAGATGCCTCAGTAATTATTCATCTTATTAATGTTGGCAACAGCGAAACAGAGCCGATCATAAGAAAGGCATTGGCGCTTGGTGGAGATGAGGCAATTCGTGTAAATACAGATAACCAGGATCCATTCTACATTGCGAGTCAAATTGCAGCGGTTGTGAAAGAAGGAGGATACGATTTGGTATTGACAGGAAAAGAAACAATCGACTACAATGGATCTTCAATTGGTGCGATGGTTGCAGAATTGACAGATACTAATTATATCAGCCTGGCTACTAAATTTGAATTTGAGAATGGGAAAGCCGTGATCAGTAGAGAAATTGAAGGCGGTGAAGAAGTAGCAGAAACAACGTTACCACTCACCTTATCTTGCCAAAAAGGAATGGCCGAGGCAAGAATTCCAAATATGCGTGGCATCATGGCGGCCAGAACCAAGCCTTTAAAAGTAATAGATCCCGTAACGGTAGATACCTATACAGAAACGATAGGATTCTTACTTCCGCCACCAAAAGCTGGGGTAAAACTTATTCCAGCAGATACACCCGAGCTTCTTGTTAAATTACTCAGGGAAGAAGCAAAAGTCATCTAATAAAACCATGAACATGTCAATACTCATCTATACAGAACACCAAGAAGGCAAATTCAAGAAAAATTCATTGGAAGCCCTTTCGTATGGGGTAGCCATCGCTGTGCAAAACGGCATTGATGCCAATGCATTGGTAATTGGAGAAACAAACGCGCCACTTTCTGAACTGGGTAAATATGGTGTGAAGAAAGTTTACCACCTCAATACAGCAAACATCAATATTTCAGATACAAAGACCATGTCTGGTTTGATTGCGTCTGTAGCAACTGAGCAAAATTGTGACACCCTTATTTTTAGCAATACACTCACTGCAAAAGGCATTGCTCCAAGGGTTGCAGTGAAACTAAAAGCGGGTATGGTTGCTGGAGCGGTTGCCCTTCCTGAAAACAACAATGGTTTTTCTGTGAAAAAAAATGTGTTTTCGGGCAAAGCAGTTACTGAAATAAAGGTGCTCACTTCAAAAAAAGTAATTACCCTCAATGCAAATGCATTTGAGGTAAAAGAGACTGGAGGAAGTGCAGAAGTGATAACAATTGAGATTTCAGCTCCCGCTTCTACGATTACTGTTACCGGTATTAATAAAACTGCAGGGGAAATTCCACTTTCCGAAGCGGATAGCGTAATCAGCGGTGGAAGGGGCTTAAAAGGTCCAGAAAACTGGGGCATGATTGAAGAATTGGCAAAACTAACCGGATCTGCAACGGCATGCAGCCGCGCAGTTGCTGATGCACATTGGCGTCCGCATCATGAGCATGTGGGACAAACTGGTTTGGCAATATCTCCCAACCTGTATTTTGCTGTAGGCATTTCAGGAGCAATACAACACCTGGCTGGTGTAAACAGAAGCAAGACGATTGTGGTGATCAATAAAGACCCTGAAGCACCGTTTTTCAAAGCAGCAGATTATGGAATTGTGGGTGACGCCTTCGAAGTAATGCCAAAGATCATTCAAGCAGTGAAGGACTTGGGATAATTTTGCCGTAATTTTGTTTTGTTTATGAAGAAAATTGAATTAGAAATTGTGGCCCTCTCCCATTCCATTACCCAATCCAATTCATATGCGGTTGTACTGGGTGAGGTTAATGGTTTAAGACGCTTGCCAATTGTTATTGGTGGATTTGAAGCGCAAGCAATTGCAGTTGCATTGGAAAAAATGAAACCGACAAGGCCGCTCACCCATGATTTAATGAAGAATTTTATGCTCGCCTTCAATGTAGAACTACATGAGGTGATTATATCCGACTTACAAGAAGGAATATTTTATTCAAAATTGCTTTGCAGTAGTGAAGCAGATACCGTAGAGATCGATTCCAGAACATCTGACGCCCTGGCATTGGCCGTACGTTTTGGTTGTCCAATTTATATTTACGAAAACATATTTGAAATTGCGGGCGTAGATCAACCCGACAAACTGATTCCCGAAGAAAAGAAAGCTACACCATCGAGCAATGGTAACGAAGATTTGAAAAAATTGGATTTAGAAGAATTAGATAAACTTCTACATGAAGTGCTAGACAGCGAAGATTATATAAGAGCTATTGCCATTAGAGACGAGATCAATTCCAGGAAAAAATAGGTCCCAAAATGATTGTTTTCCCAAACGCAAAAATCAATCTGGGTTTAAGGATAAAATCAAAGAGGGCCGACGGCTTTCATAACCTCGATACCGTTTTCTATCCACTTCCATTCACTGATGTACTTGAAATAATTCCACAGTCAACACCTTCGGAAACACCGGTAATATTTTCAAGCAGTGGCCTTGTTATCCCTGGAGAAACTCAATCGAATTTGTGTTTAAAAGCCTATCATTTATTAAAAATTAAATTTCCAGAACTGCCGGCTATCCAAATGCATTTACACAAAAACATCCCAATGGGCGCAGGTTTGGGAGGAGGATCATCTGATGGTGCCTTCACACTAAAATTACTCAATGAAAAGTTTAAACTCAACATACTAGATGATGAGTTACTTGAACTTGCATTGACCTTAGGAAGTGATAGCCCCTTCTTTATTAAAAACACACCCGTTCATGCAACTGGAAGAGGAGAAATAATGCAGGCTACTTCAGTCGATTTATCCAATAAAAAAATCGCATTGGTGCTACCTGGCATACACGTAAGCACTGCACTTGCCTTTAAGGGTTGTCCCATTTCATCTTCCATTGAAACCTGCGATTCAATTACCAAACAACCGGTCGAGACATGGAAAGATCAGTTGATCAATGATTTTGAACAAACGGTTTTTCCAAATTATCCAGCATTGGCAACCATTAAAGAACAGTTGTATGATGCAGGTGCCATTTATGCTTCAATGACCGGGACAGGCTCAACGGTTTATGGTATTTTCAATGATAAACCCGACCTAGATCATGTCTTTCCCAACGGTTACCAAATTGTTTACTGTTAGCAATATTCAGGATTGAATAAGCGCTACTTTATTCATTACTTAGAATTATTTGCTTACTTTTGAAATATGACAATCGGTCAATATCAATTTGCTTTTCTCTCCCAGAACCTAGATTTACTTAATCATTAGGTACACTCATCTTGCTATTTCTATTTAAAGCAAGATTATACTACTATTCCCCTGCCTATCTTCAATAGGTAAACCTACAGCAGGCAGGCTATTCCCTAATCCCTATTCCCTGTTCCCTAAATTCTAATCCCATGCATACCCCATCTTATTATATTGATTTAGAATCCAAATACGGCGCACACAACTATCATCCCATTCCAGCAGTTATTGAAAGCGCATCAGGCTGTGAAATGTGGGACGTGGAAGGCAAAAAATATTTTGATTTCCTAAGTGGCTATTCCGCAATTAACCAAGGACATTGTCATCCCCGCATCATCAAAGCTTTGCAAGAACAAGCAGCAGTGCTTACCTTAACCTCACGTGCCTTTTACAACAATAAGTTGGGTGAATACCAAAAATTTATCACAACGCTTTTGGGCTTTGCTAAAATGTTGCCCATGAATACTGGTGCTGAAGGTGTTGAAACAGCCATCAAGCTTGCCAGACGCTGGGCCTATGCTGTAAAAGGCATTCCAGAAAACAAAGCAAAGATTGTTGTCTGTAGTGAGAATTTTCATGGGCGGACAAGCACGATAATTTCCTTTAGCACAGACCCTTCCTCCTATTCTCAATTCGGTCCTTTTATGCCTGGCTTTGAAGTCATTCCCTACAATGACCTAAACGCATTGGAAGAAAAATTAATGGATAAACATGTCGCGGCATTTTTACTTGAACCTATTCAGGGTGAAGCTGGAATATTGGTGCCGGATGAAGGTTATCTATCAGGCGCACGCAGATTATGCACAGCAGCCAATGTGTTGATGATTGCAGATGAAATCCAGACAGGTTTGTGCAGGACAGGTAAAATGCTTTGCTGCGATCATGAAAATGTGAAACCAGATATTTTAATTCTTGGTAAAGCCTTAAGTGGCGGCACTATCCCCATTAGTGCCATACTTGCAAATGATGAAGTAATGCTGACCATCAAACCCGGTGAGCATGGGTCAACGTTTGGTGGCAATCCACTGGCCAGTGTTGTTGCCACTGTTTCTTTGCAGGTATTGATAGATGAAAACATGGCTGAAAATGCAGCGCAAATGGGCCATCTGTTTCGAGAGGGTTTACATAAAATAAACTCCCCTTATATCAAAACAATTAGAGGCAAAGGCTTGATGAACGCTATCGTTATCGACCATTCCAATAAAGATGCTGCTTGGAGATTATGTGAAAGATTTAAAGAAAACGGACTCCTAGCAAAGCCTACACATGGAGATAAAATTCGATTTGCTCCTCCCTTGATGATCAATGAAAGTCAGTTAAGGGAAGCATTGGGTATCATCGAGCACAGTTTACCCGTTCTTGATCATTGCTAAATCTCGATGAACGGTGCTTTTTTCGTAATTTTGCACTCAATTGAAACTGCAATGAGCGAAGAAAAGTCACTTAATTTTTTAGAAGAAATCGTAGAAGCTGATTTAGCCTCTGGAAAGTCGGTTAACATACATACCCGATTCCCGCCAGAACCCAATGGTTATTTACACATTGGACATGCTAAAAGTATTTGTTTGAATTTTGGTTTGGCTGATAAATACAAGGGCAAAACCAATCTTCGATTTGATGATACCAATCCGGTTACTGAGGATACAGAATATGTAGAGTCGATTAAGCAAGATGTAAGGTGGCTGGGATTCGATTGGGAGGAAGAACATTATGCTTCAGACAATTTCAATCAGCTCTATGCTTTTGCAGTTGAATTGATTAAAAAAGGATTGGCTTATGTTGATGATTTGACTGCAGAACAAATTGCAGCGACAAAAGGTACTCCTACCGAACCTGGTAAAGCGAGTCCGCATAGGGACAGAACCATCGAAGAAAATCTTCAGTTGTTTGAAGAAATGAAAAATGGCAAATACCAGGATGGTGAAAAAGTATTGCGCGCAAAAATCGACCTGGCCTCTCCAAATATGCACATGAGAGATCCGATCATGTACAGAATCAAGAAAACCAGTCATCACCGCACAGGTGATACTTGGTGCATCTATCCAATGTATGATTTCGCTCATGGTCAGTCTGACTCTATTGAAAATATCAGCCACTCAATTTGTACCCTTGAGTTTGAAGTGCATCGTCCACTTTACAACTGGTACATTGAGCAACTCGGCATTTTCCAATCAAGGCAGTTTGAATTTGCCCGACTCAACCTTACTTATACTGTAATGAGCAAAAGGAAGCTTTTGCAATTGGTTCAGGAAAAAATGGTTGATGGCTGGGACGATCCGAGGATGCCAACCATATCCGGACTAAGAAGAAGAGGATATACACCTGCCTCACTTCGTAATTTTTGCGAAAGAATTGGTGTGCAGAGAAGAGAGAATATCATTGATGTTGGACTTTTAGAATTCTGTGTGCGAGAAGATCTCAATAAAACCGCTCTCAGAAGAATGGTGGTTTTAGACCCCATCAAACTGATCATTACCAATTATCCGGAAGGACAAACAGAAGTTTTGCATGGCGAAAACAATCCAGAGTTAGAGGACAATGGGGGTTACCGCGACCTTCATTTTGGTCGTGAGTTATGGATCGAAGCAGAAGACTTCATGGAAGAACCAGCCAAAAAATGGTTCCGTCTTGCCCCCGGTATGAAGGTAAGATTGAAGAGTGCCTACATCGTAACTTGCACAGGTTTTGTGAAAAATGAGGCAGGTAAAGTAGTGGAAGTGCACTGTGAATATATCCCGGAAAGCAAGAGTGGAAATGATACTTCCGGAATCAATGTTAAAGGCACAATGCATTGGATATCAATTGATAAATCACTTGAGGCTGAAGTAAGACTTTATGACAGATTGTTCCAAATTGAGGATCCATCAAGCGAGGAAGGAGACTACAAAACCTACCTCAATCCAAATAGTTTGGCTATCATTCAACATGCCAAAATTGAGCAAAGTCTCTCTGAGGCAAAACCTGGAGAGCAGTTCCAATTCATCAGAAAAGGCTATTTCACCTTAGACAGTAAATATGCCAAGGAAGGGAAATTGGTGTTCAACAGGACAGTCACTTTGAAGGATAATTGGAGTAAGGAGGTGAAGAAATAGGCCTGCCTGCCGAAGGCAGGGAATAGGGATTAGGGAACAGGGATTAGGGAATAGCGTGCCTGCCGTAGGTTTACCTATCTAAGATAGGCAGGGAATAGGGATTAGGGAATAGGGATTAGGGATTAGGGATTAGTATTTGGTTATAAAGATGCCTTGCTATTCACCTTCCCATCCGGAAAGAAGGTCATCAAAAAAACAAGGATTGTGGCCAACAACATTAAGAAGAGCCCGGCTTTCTTCTCTGGACAATATCCCAAGTAGCAAGAGCCGAAAAGCAAAAAGTTTTTAATGCCATAGGCTACATTGAGTCCGCCTACCAACAATGCAGTTCTTTTGATCCACAATACTTTAATAAAAGAACAAAGGGTTGTAATTCCAGCCAGTACTAAGATTAGTTTTGCAGGCTTTCCATAAAGATTTTTCTCAGAATAAAACCCATTAAAACTTTGACCTACATCCGCGTGGTAGGTCCATGGCATAAAACAGGCAACCAGGAGCAAAACAAATGCAAAAAGGCTGATCCATTTTGAATAACGTACCATATCAAAAAAAGCGAAGGGGTTTTAGCCTTCGCTTGGAGGTCCCGAGCGGATTCGAACCGCTGTAGAAGCTTTTGCAGAGCTCTGCCTAGCCACTCGGCCACAGGACCATAAATGAAAAGACGATTTAGGTCTTAACACGCTGCGAAATTAGTAATTTTGATCTGATTTTCCGAATAAGGCAGAAAGTTAGATCCATGAATAAAATAGAATCATCAGAGTTAATCATAAACCAAAGAGGTGCTATTTACCATTTAGACCTCAGACCTGAGGAAATTGGAGATACTATTATCACTGTTGGCGACCCTTCACGAGTTGAGAAAGTGAGTAAACACTTTGATCAATGCTTATACAAATCCCAGCACAGGGAATTCATCACCCATACGGGCAGAATTGGAAACAAAACAGTATCTGTGATTGCAACAGGAATTGGTCCAGATAATATTGATATTGTAATGAACGAACTGGATGCCCTGGTGAATATTGATTTGGTAAACAGAACAATCAATCCGGTAAAAAAACAGTTGAAATTTATCCGTGTAGGCACATCGGGTTCACTTCAGCCGTATATTGATGTAGATGGTTTTGTGGCAAGCACTTATGGACTCGGACTGGATAACCTGATGCACTACTACCCTGTTCAACAAACTGAAATTGAAATTGAGTTATTAAGCAATTTCAAAGCACAGGTGCAACTCAATCCAAGTATTACCCCCTATATAAAAAGCGCAAGTGCTTTCTTACTCGCTCAGTTTACTGACGGTTGTAAGGCGGGTATAACCGCTACTTGTCCCGGGTTTTACGGACCTCAAGGGCGCAACCTTCGTATAGGCCTGGCTATGCCAAATCTAAATGAACAATTGACTGCATTTCGTTTTGGTAACCACCAAATCACCAATTTTGAAATGGAAACATCCGCTTTATATGGTCTGGCCGCTGCAATGGGACACCAGGCGCTATCCCTTAGTGTTATTGTAGCCAATCGATTAACCAAAAAGTTTTCTGCGGATGTTGATGCGGCTGTTGAAAAACTTATTAAACATACCATTGAAAGAATTTAATCGTTCCGTTATGGAGATACCGTTTTACAAATACCAGGGTACTGGAAATGATTTTATCATCATAGACAATAGAGATGGCAAATACAATTCGCTTACTAATTCAGCAATTGAAACAATGTGTCACAGGAAATTTGGCATCGGAGCAGACGGATTGATGTTGCTTGAAAATGCAGAAGGATTCGATTTTAAAATGAGGTACCACAATGCGGATGGTAAAGAAGGAAGCATGTGTGGAAATGGCGGTAGGTGTTTGGTGATGTTTGCTCATGACCATGGTATTATTAAAGATGCCTATCATTTCATAGCAAGTGATGGTCCGCATGATGCAACCATTCAGGAAAATGGACTTGTTAGATTAAAAATGAAAGATGTTGATCATGTAGTTAGTTCAGCTGAAAGCAGCACACTAAATACAGGATCTCCTCATTATATACATTGG
>JBFYPP010000013.1:0-19301 GCA_041303255.1 Chitinophagia bacterium
TAGAATCAGCTCTCCCTTAACACCAAAGGTGGCCGCTATTTTTCCGATTGTTAGGTAATTTTCCATGTAAAAAAAAGCCCCGTAAGATACGAGGCTTTCATATTTATTGTAAAATGATTTTACTCTGCAGAAGGTTGTTCAGTTTGCTCTTGTTGTGGAGCAGGTCTTGGCGCTCTTGGAGCAGGAGTGCGTCTTTGACGACGCTCACGTGCAGCAGCTTCATAACGAGCTCTACCCTTTGCTTCTTGCTCTTGGTGCCATGCTTCGAACTTTGTCATTGCAGTTGGATGATCAAACAAGCCCAAGTCAACACCGCGCAAAAGGTGCTTTAAAAACAACACTCCTTTTGAAGAGAGAATTTTTCTAACAGTGTCTGTAGGTTGTGCACCATTACCCAACCATTCCAATGACTTTTGACGGTCGATTAAAACAGTTGCTGGATGCGTTAGTGGGTTGTAAGTACCAATTTTCTGGATAAACTTGCCATCGCGAGGAGCACGTGCGTCTGCAACTACGATGAAATAGAAAGGTCTTTTTTTGCTTCCGTGACGTTGGAGGCGAATCTTTACAGCCATAAAAAATAAAAATTTTTATTGGGTGGTTAAAAAATAGGGTTTCAATTCGGATTGCAAATATACTACAATAAAAGGAAAATCAAAATTGATATCACGTAAAATTTACATTCTCCTGCCCATTTTTGGCATTGCAGGCATATTGCTCATTCCCTTCATCATTTGTTTCATCTGTTCAAACTGCTTAAAAAACTGATTGAGTTCGTTCATGTCTCTTCCACACCCAGCTGCTATTCTCTTTTTTCTACTTGGATCAAGCTTGTCTGGATTTGAACGCTCGAAGGGTGTCATAGAGCTAATAATAGACTCCACCCCCTTAAATGCATCGTCACTGATATCAACATCCTTCATGGCTTTACCCATTCCAGGAATCATCCCCATCAAATCCTTCAAATTGCCCATTTTTTTAATCTGTTGCAATTGATCAAGAAAATCTTGAAAATCAAATTGATTTTTACGTATTTTTTTCTCAAGTTTTTTGGCTTGCTCTTCATCAAACTGGGACTGGGCTCTTTCTACCAAAGAAGCAATATCGCCCATTCCTAGAATACGCTGAGACATCCTTTCTGGATAGAAAACGTCTAAGGTTTCCATTTTCTCACCGTTACTTACAAATTTGATGGGCTTCTGAACAGTATATTTAACGGAAAGGGCAGCACCACCTCTGGTATCTCCATCCATTTTGGTAAGAACAACACCCGTAAAATCGAGTCTCTCGTTGAATGCTTTTGCGGTGTTTACTGCATCCTGACCGGTCATTGCATCAACTACAAAAAGGATTTCATTGGGCTGAAGGTATTGCTTTAGGCGAGCAACCTCATTCATCATTACCTCATCAATAGCCAACCTACCTGCAGTATCTACAATCACCACATTCTTATTGGTTGCTTTTGCATGCTTGAGTGCGTTTTCTGCAATTGACCTAGGGTCTTTGTTTTCGGGTTCAGCATAAACATCTACCCCAATTTGGCTACCTAAAACCTGAAGTTGGTTTATCGCTGCTGGCCTATACACGTCACCTGCCACCAACAAGGGTGATTTCCCTTTTTTGGTTTTTAAGTAATTGGCCAATTTTCCGCTGAAGGTAGTTTTACCGGAGCCTTGTAAACCTGCAATGAGAATGATGGTTGGATTGCCACTGGTATCAAAATCGCTGGCTTCTCCACCCATAAGTTCAGTCAGTTCATCCTGTACGATTTTGACCATCAACTGACTTGGACTAATGGCATTGATTACTTTTTCTCCAAGTGCTTTCTCTTTAACACGATCTGTAAACTCTTTGGCAATTTTGAAATTAACGTCGGCATCCAAAAGTGCCTTACGAATTTCTTTTACAGTATTGGCAATATTGAGGTCTGTAATTCTACCCTCTCCTTTAATTTGCTTAAAGGCCGAGGCAATCTTTTCACTTAAATTTTCAAACATAAAAAAACTTTGCTTGGGGAAGCAAAGTTAGTTATTATACCGATTAGACAAAGCTTAAGAAATCTTGAATTTTAAAGACTAAAGGTAGGTCTTGAGTCTTTGTGCATTGGTATGGCGCCTTAAGGTCATCAAAGCCTGGTCGCGTATTTGACGAACACGCTCTCTTGTAAGACCAAATTCCTCTCCGATATCTTCCATTGCCATGGGACTATCCATTCCAATTCCGTAAAGACATTTTAAGACCCGTTGTTGCTTGTCTGGCAAACTACCAAGGGCAAGTTCAATTTCGTAAAACATCGATTCTTTTTGACTTTCACCGTCAACTGCATCCACATTCTCATTTTCCATGACATCAATCATGGTACCATCTCCATCTTCACCAATTGGAGAATCAATACTAAGGTGTCGGTTACTAAAATTAATAGAAGATGAAACATCGTCTAAATCCATATCCAAGTACTCAGAAATTTCCTCTGCAGTGGGTTCACGCTCAAAATTTTGCTCCAATTGTTGTGCCGCTCTTGAAACCTTATTGTTCATACCTACTTTGTTTAGTGGTATGCGCACAATCCTTGATTGGTCGGCCAGCGCTTGCATGATGCTCTGACGAATCCACCAAACAGCATAGGAAATGAACCTAAACCCCTTGGTTTCATCAAATTTTTTCGCGGCCCTTATTAATCCCAGATTGCCTTCATTGATAAGATCTGAAAGTGACAACCCCTGAAATTGGTATTGCTTGGCAACAGAAACAACAAAACGTAGATTAGCTTTTGTGAGGCGTTCTACCGCCGATTGATCCCCTCTCTTGATTCGCTTAGCTAAAACAGCTTCTTCATCCGCACTAACCATCTCTACTCTACTGATGTCGCTGAAATATTTCTCTAAACTCGGCGCTTCGCGCGTTGTAATTGACTTGCTGATTCTAAGTTGACGCATGCTCATGTGGGGGGTAGGATTTAAAAACCTGAATTTTTTCCAGGTGTTCAACCAAAACGAAGGATTTAAGAAATTATTGTTAAATCCTAAGTAGGAATACGTAATTTCTTTAAAGTGATTTCCATAACTGGCTGATATTCATATATTTGGACAAATATTCCTTCAATGGGGAAAATCACGTAGAAAAAGTTGGAAATAAACATCAAATTATATTTTTTCAGTAGGGATATTTTTCTATCATTGCAAGGTGCATTAGAACTATTGCGCGTAAAGAGTTAAATCAAAGACATGAGTAAACAATTGTTTTCTATTGAGTATCCTGTGAGATGCTCTCCAAATATCCTTTTTGAATTTTTATCCACTCCTGCTGGTATGCAAGAATGGTTTGCAGATAAAGTTGATGAGCGAGATACTGTTTTCACCTTTTCTTGGAATGGCTCCACTGAGAAAGCAGAAATTGTAGAAGTTGAGGCAGGCAAGTTCATCAGATACCATTGGTTGCACGCCCCAAAAAATGAATATTTTGAATTCTGCATTGAGAAAACAGAAGTCAGTAGCCAGACTATTCTTATCATAAAAGATTTTGCTGAGAAAAAAGATATTGCAGATCAAACCAGACTTTGGGATGTTCAGGTGCATGACCTTTTTCATAGACTCGGCAATAGGGCATGATCAAGAAACTTGATAAATTAATTTTAAAGGCATTTATTGGTCCGTTTATAACGACCTTCTTCATCACACTCTTCGTGTTGGTGATGCAGTTTTTTTGGAAATACATCGACGATCTTGTAGGCAAAGGTCTTGATCTTTTTAGTATTCTTGAACTCACCTCTTATGTAACGGTTACTGCAATTCCACTTGCACTCCCCTTGGCAATTTTAATTTCATCCATCATGACTTTCGGCAACTTGGGTGAAAGTTTTGAGTTGGTTGCCATTAAATCAGCAGGTATTTCTCTATTGCGATTTATGAGACCCTTGTTGATTGTATCGGTACTCATTGCTGGAATTGCCTTTTGCATTTCTAATTATTTAATGCCTGTGGCCAACCTGAAGTTTACCACCATGCTCTATGATATTCGTGTTGCTAAACCAGCATTCGACATCAAAGAAGGCATTTTTTATGATAAGCTACCTGGGTTTGCAATTAAAGTGGGACAAAAAGAGGATGATGGCAACACCATAAAAGATGTAATTATTTATGAAAATCAATATTCGCTCCAAGACAATTTCATCATTGCTGAAAAGGGGGTAATGCGAATTAGTGATGATAAAAAGTTTTTAGAATTTGACCTTGAAAATGGATGGCGGTACCAAGAAATTGGTCCGTATAACACCCTTGCCACAGACTATTACCGATTAGGTTTTAAAAAATATAAAAAAGTATTTGACCTCAGCACTTTCGATGTTTTAAAAACACCGGATAGCCTTTTTAAACGTAGTTACCAGATGTTAAACATTAAACAACTGGGCAGGGCAAGCGACTCTATCAAGAAGGATATGTCGAAAATACAAAATGACAGGTTGACCAAAGAAGTGACTTCTTACTTTTTGTTTTCAAAATTCATGGAGAAGGGTTGGAATGAAAACAAAAAGACACGTATAAAAAAAGTGAGCAGCTATGGTGATCTTTTACCCGATTCGGTAATTAATATCGTCTATTCGAAAGCAGCAGATAAAACAAATATTCTCAAAAGTTCAACCCAACTTATTGTAGAAGATTATATTCAACGGGCTTTTGACCTGAGACTTTTTAATATTGAATGGCATAAAAAATTTGCATTGTCTTTTGCCTGTATTGTTTTATTCATCATTGGCGCACCCTTGGGTTCTATCATAAGAAAAGGCGGATTGGGTATGCCCTTGGTTGTTGCTGTTGGCTTCTTTCTTGTTTTTCATCTACTAAATATGTTTGGTGAAAAGTTTGTTAGACAGGGCTTGTTGCCTACATTCTGGGGTATTTGGCTACCCAGCCTTGTACTCCTGCCTATTGGCTGTTTTTTGGTATACAAAGCGATGAATGACTCTCAGCTCTTCAACAATGAATTTTATTTCCGACTTTTCAAAAAGGCAAAAAAGTACATTAAAAAACAAAATAATCTTAAATGGAAAACAACAATACCAGAAGAAAATTTATAAGCGATACTCTGAAAGCTGGGATACTAACATCAGCAATCGGCGTTGGACACAATGCTGTATTTGCGAATCCATCTCAACAAATTACGGCCTTCAATCAATCTCCTCTTCCCTATGCATTCAATGCGCTTGAGCCTTATGTAGATGCCATGACTATGGAAATTCATTATACCAAGCATGCTGCTGCTTACACCAAAAACCTAAATGATGCAGCAACAGCTGAACTAAAAGGGACTGGACTGCAATTGGAGGAAATTTTAAAAAAAATATCGACCTACTCTGCAAAAATGAGAAACAATGGTGGCGGACATTACAACCATGAATTGTTTTGGAAGTGCATGCAACCTGCTGGCAAAACACTCCACCAAGGGATGCTGAGTGATTCCATCAACAACACGTTCAACAGCTTTGAAAATTTTAAAACCAAATTGAGTGAAGCGGCCATGGGTAGATTCGGAAGTGGTTGGGCTTGGCTATACCTTGATGACAAAAAATCTTTACAGATAGGTTCAACGCCAAACCAAGACAATCCGCTAATGGACACCTCTCCCATTAAAGGAACACCATTGCTGGGAATAGATATTTGGGAGCACGCCTATTATCTCAAATACCAAAATAGAAGAGCAGAATATGTGAGCAGTTGGTTCAATTTGGTGAACTGGAAATTTGTGGAAGACACGCTAGTGAGAGCAAGATAAATGAGGTTCTCCCTAAATAGGTTCAGCCTCTGTAAAAAACGAAGCCGAGGCTTTCGTATTCACAAAGGCTGAAAAATGACATGCAATCGTTATCAAATATAAGAATGGATTTGATTCCGAAAATTTTTTTTGAACCCTTTTTTTAAACAATTGTGTACATAAAACACATTTAAACGTCCGGAAAATGAATACTTACATCAACACCCACAAAGAGCGTTTTCTAAATGAACTCTTGGATTTGTTGCGCATACCTTCAGTAAGTGCAAAAACTGAACATAAAAAAGACATGATTACCTGTGCTGAATCTGTAAAGCATTCGTTACTGGAAGCGGGTGCAGATAAAGCAATGATTATTGAAACAGATGGCCATCCCATTGTATATGGTGAGAAAATGACAGACCCTACCATGCCAACTGTGTTGGTTTACGGTCATTATGATGTTCAACCAGCAGACCCGCTAGAGCTTTGGCATAGCGGTCCATTTGAACCAACGATCAAGGATGGTAAAATTTTTGCCCGAGGTGCTTGTGACGATAAGGGACAATTTTACATGCATGTAAAGGCTTTGGAGCTGATGGTAAAAAACAACATGTTAAAAACCAACATCAAATTTTGCATTGAGGGGGAGGAAGAAATTGGTTCGCCCAATTTGGCAAAATTTGTCCAAGCAAACAAGGAATTACTCAAATGCGACGTAATTCTAATCAGTGATACCGCAATGATTAGCATGGATACGCCATCGATTGATACGGGTGTAAGAGGATTAAGTTACATTGAAGTGGAGGTAACTGGACCGAACCGTGATTTACACAGTGGGGTTTATGGAGGAGCAGTTGCAAACCCGGCTACCATTCTTGCAAAAATGATTGCTTCTTGTCACGATGAAAACAACCACATAACTATACCAGGTTTTTATGACGACGTGTTGGAAGCGAGTGCAGAGGAAAGGTCCTTACTCGGAAAAGCACCATTTAATGAAGCGGAATATGCCAAAGACTTGGGCATTGATGTTGTGTATGGGGAAAAGGGGTATACCACAAACGAAAGGACTGGTATCCGCCCGACACTAGAAGTAAATGGCATCTGGGGCGGATATACCGGTGAAGGATCCAAAACAGTCCTGCCATCAAAAGCATCCGCAAAAATTTCTGCACGCTTGGTGCCCAATCAATCTTCTGCAAAAATCACGGCAATGCTACTTGAACATTTCAAAAAGATTGCCCCTCCCGGTGTTAGTGTAAAAACAACCGAACACCACGGTGGAGAACCCTATTTGACCCCTATTGATTCAAAAGCATATCAAGCTGCATCAAAAGCAATTGAAAAATCTTTTGGAAAAATACCTGTCCCAGTAAGAGGCGGCGGAAGCATCCCCATTTGTTCTTTGTTTGAAAAAGAGCTTGGTGTTAAAATTGTTTTCATGGGTTTTGGATTAGACAGCGATAATCTACATTCTCCAAATGAGAAATACGACATCGTTAATTACTACAAAGGGATTGAAACGATTCCTTATTTTCATCAGTATTTTGCTGAGTAGGGATTAGGGAATAGGGAATAGGGAATAGCGAATAGGGAAAAGTCATACAGTAAGATCTCAGGTAGGTAAACCGTTATGAAGTGAATAAGGATTAGCGGGTAGATGAAACATCCACTACTCCCTAATCCCTACTCCCTGTTCCCTACTCCCTTGGACCTGGTGGACAATATTGTTTAAGATAGTTGGTGTATAAGGTTGATAAGTGTTTCGTTGTTCCCTCCCCTTCGTAAATACCATGACTCCTATTGGGGTAGGACATAAACTGAAATTGTTTGTTGTGTTTGATTAATTCATTTTGTAGCATTTCAGCATTTTGATAATGTACATTATCATCTCCGGTACCATGGATATACAATAAATTTCCCTTTAAGTTTTTTGCATGGGTGATCGGAGAGCCATTGACAAAGTCTTCTCTATTTTCTTGAGGCAATCCCATGTATCTTTCCTGGTAAATATTGTCGTAGGTGAGCTGGTTGGCAACAGCAGCAATGGAGATGCCAGTCTTGTAAATTTCAGGATACCTGAACATGAGGTTCAAGGTAGCAGATCCACCGCCACTCCATCCCCAAACAGCAACACGGGCGGTATCAATGAAGCCCATCTTAAATACTTCTTTTGCCGCATTAGCTTGATCATCTATATTCACTATCCCAACTTTACGATAAATGGATTTTCGCCATTCTTTTCCCTTTGGTGCAGGCGTTCCTCGATTATCAATTGAAACATATACATATCCATCTTTTTTCATGTCTCCATTATAAAGCCTGTTGTTTCCAACACCAAAGCGATCGATTACATTCGCTCCTGCAGGTTCTGTATAAACAAAGAAGACGATTGGATATTTTTTATTGGGATCAAAATTATCTGGTTTTACCATCCATCCGTCCATTTCAACGCCCTGACCTGTTTTTACTTTGAAAAATTCTAAATTGGATTTTCTTGCATTAGACTGCAAAATAGCATCTGCTACTTTGCTTTTACCTGAGGCATCTTTGTGCGTGCTTAACAAAATAGATTCTGTAAGGAACGGCACTTTATAGTTTGAAAAACTATGAAAAGCAAGATCCGCTTTAGGTGAAACCGTATAGCTATGTGTTCCTGGTTGATCTACAGGTGTTAAACGCTCAGGCTCACCTTCTCCATTCAACTTTGATCGATAGAGGTATTTCTGTGTTGCATTTTCTGGTGAAGCATAATAATATACGTATCCTTCAAACTCTCGGACTTCTGCAATTTCAATCACATCAAAATTGCCTTTGGTTAATAACACTTCCTCTTTCCCATTGCGTGTGATGTTGTACAAATGACGCCATCCATCTTTTTCAGACATCCATAAAAAAGATTGTCCCTTGTTTAACCAATCCCATCCACCATAACTGTAATCATCATCTACTGATGGTAAAATATCAATCCATGCTTCTTCTGTCTCCTTGTATACAACAAAACTACTTCCACTATTGGCATTGGCCATGTGAAGTATACTTTGATTTTGTTTTCTGTTCAGCTGCTGTACAATCAATTCTTGGTTACCGGCCCATTCCATACGGGGCAAATAATGCTGACGATTATCACCAGGAATACTCATCCATTTTAGTGCTGCTGTTGCAACATCTACCACACCAATACGTACAGCAGATGGAGACTCACCAACCTTTGGATACTCAACAGGAATCGGCTTGGAATAAATACCAGCAAGGTTATCCATCATCATAAAATCTTTCGTCCCCTCTGCATTTACTTGCCAAAAAGCAATTCGTTTACCATCTGGACTCCACCTAAATCCATCTCTACATGCAAACTCTTCTTCGTATACCCAATCAAAAGTTCCATTAATTAACCTACGTGTCCCATTTTTTGTCAAGGCACTGCGCTTACCGGTAGCGATCTCTTCAACATAAATATTGTATTGGGAAACGTATGCAACTTGTTTACCATCTGGAGATATTTTTGCAAACATCAGTGATTGTGCAGGCAAGCCCTTACCCAATTGAAACCATTTTTTTTGTTTTTGATTGAACACCCAATAATCTCCTTTGGTATTGTAACGCCATACCCTAGCCGTATTGTTGAACACAAGCAATTGAGAAGATGAAGCATGCCAATTAAAATCATCCATAGACTCAAAGGATGCTGATGCACCAAATTCCTGTTCATTGATAATTACCCTTCGATTTTTCCCGGTTTCAACAGACTCCTCCACCAATTCGTTTTTCTTTAGTCTGATTAAAGCCAATCCATCATCGGTCCATTGTAACTTCGATTGTGCAAGTACAGCAGAAAAGGAGGATAAAATAAAACAAAAAGCAAAGGACCAGAATATGTTCTTTTTCATGTGAATTACTTGAAACATCAAATTAAGAAACTTCGTTTATAGTCAATTGGTTAATTTTGTTATAGACTCATTAAATTGATGAATGGAAAAGGAAAAAATCAGGCTGGATAAATACTTGTGGGCAATTCGATTGTTCAAAACCCGGACCGTTGCATCAACAGCCTGCGATAAAGGCAGGGTAAAAATGAATGGGGAATCGATAAAGGCTTCCCGTGTAGTCAAATTGGAAGATGTGTATGAAGTAAAAACAGATGAGAAAAAATGGGTAATCAAGGTTACCGGATTGCTCCCAAATCGTGTGCAATACAGTGAAGCTGTAAAATTTTACGAAGACCAGACGCCTATTGAAGAAAAAGAAAGAATTGCTTTTCAAACTGCCAGCTTTTATTCAGGAAAGCGACTTTCAAAAATAGGCCGACCAACAAAAAAAGAAAGAAGAGACATAGATGGCTTTATGGACGGAAAAGAAGAATCATGAATATTCACATTTTAAGTATTGTACCTGAACTATTGGAAAGTCCTTTTGGTCACTCGATCATGAAAAGAGCAGCCAACAAAGGCTTATTAAACATTACGGTGCATCATCTCCGCAACTGGGCCGTAAATGAACATGGCATGGTAGACGATTATCAGTTTGGCGGTGGAGCAGGTATGGTAATGATGTGTGAACCCTTGGTAAAGGCGATTGAAGAATTAAATGCAACACATCAATTTGAAGAGATTATTTACATGACCCCAGATGGTAACACCTTTAACCAGGGCATGGCCAATACCCTATCGCTAAAAAAATCACTCCTTTTTATTTGTGGTCATTATAAGGGAATCGACCAACGGGTGAGAGACCATTTCATCACAAAAGAAATTTCCATTGGTGATTTCGTATTGAGTGGTGGTGAACTTGCAGCTGCTGTTGTGGTAGATGCCATTGGCAGAATAATACCAGGTGTGTTGAACGACGAAACCTCTGCACTGTTTGACTCTTTTCAAGATAATTTATTGGCACCTCCAGTTTATACCAGACCAGAAGAATTCAGAGGATGGAAAGTACCTGCAGTTTTAATGAGTGGGGACCATAGAAAAATTGAGGAATGGAGGTATGATGAGGCGCTCAAAAGGACCGAAGAAAAAAGACCCGACTTGCTCAGTGATTAAAACTGATCAACTGATTTCTTTGCTCAAGTAATTTCTTGTGCAAATGAGGCTGGGACTCATTTATTTTTTCCAATTTCCTAGCAGCTACATGATCAACAAACTTATCCTTCCAATCAAGATAGAGGTAACTGTACAATGGAAGTAATCCAGTAAATACCAAAGACCAGCTTCCAAAAAAACAATAGGCCAAAAGTCCCAGACCCATCCACCAGAATAACCCAATAAAAGCAAGCACCCCAGACAAGACACTGGTATAAAAGTCAATTCTAGTAACTGTTTTAATGGCAATCCAAATTGACAAACGCCCCGGGGTCCACCATACAAGCTTACCAAAAACAGCAATAGGCGCAAGACAATAGATAAAACAAAACCAACGGAGAGAATCTCGATTTGTAAGCGCCAATATACTCTTATCAGTAAAGTTGTTTTCATTCAGTGCATGCTCGTAGGCTACTAATTCTTTTTCTCTGCAAATAAACTCATCGGGAGAAAGCTTGTTTATACTTTTGCAGATATCAGTGAACCGTTCAAATAATGTTTGATGATTTAGATTTTGTTCATGATACACCAATCTTATCAAGGACTCTGCAAGATCTGTTCTTGATCCATCCTCAATGTGAATTACATTTTTTTGAAAGACCGAACTCATTTCTTTTGTAAGTTTCCCAATTGCCATTGCAGGAAACTCCTGGTATTGTTTTTCATATCCTGCAATACTCAGTGAATCTCCCAAACGAATAAGCAAGTTTGACCCAAGATTATGAAAAGAATAGTTAATGGCTACAGTCTGTATGGATAAGTTTTTTACTCCTACTCCTTCAAAAGCAGTCTGTAATGCTACTCTTGCAGCACCCTTTTTAAAAGGTTCAAGTTGTTTTGATTGCCTACTAAATCCTTCAGGAAAAATTAGCAGCAGTTTTCCTTTTTCCAGTAATTGTCTTCCTCGCTCAAAGGTGCGTTTGTTTTTAGACAGATTATGAATGCCATGCTCCATACTGTAGATGGGAATCATGTGTAGCATAGTCAATATCTTATAGGCGAGTGGATGTGAAAATATATCTCCACGCACATAAAAATGTACCGCCCTCTTTAAGAATACAGCCAATACCATTGCATCTAAAAAAGAGGCGGGGTGGTTGGCGATGACAATGGATGGATTACCTGATTTCAACTTTTGAAGACCTATCAAATCAATCCTCCTGAAAAAAATCTTGAAGGTGATCCACATCAGAACCCAGGAAAAACGATACAGCATACTACAAGATAGTAAAAAATATATGTGAAAAAGGGTGTATCTTTGTATGTTGTGCCAATTTGAACTACATGATGTATAGAAAACCCAATTTGCTTCTTGTTGCCTTATTCTTGTTGTTTACATACCCCTTGTTTTCTCAAGATGGTATGAAATTTCAAGACCAATACCAGGTAAAAATTGGTAAATCAAAATCTCCCATTAAGATTGATGGTATCCTAGATGAGTCAGGTTGGGCAGACGCAGAAGAAGCAAAGGATTTTCACATGAAATGGCCAAACGACATTGGCAGGCCAACCAGAAATACTTTTGTTAAGATTACACACGACGACCATTTCATTTACTTTGGCATCAAAGCCATTGATACCAATTACTACATCGCACAAACATTAAAACGCGACCAAGGCATTTATGAAAGCGATGCGATATCTATTGCGATTGACCCTGTGAACCAAAGAACAAATGGATTCTTGTTTTCCATTACTCCTTACAATGTACAAACAGAAGAATTGGTAAATGTTGGAGCGGATAGCGAGGAACTGAGTTTTAGTTGGGACAACAAATGGTACTCTGCCACCAGCAGGCATCCCACCTACTGGATTGCAGAAATTGCAATTCCCTTTCACACCTTGCGGTTTAATGAGGGTCACGACAAATGGGGCTTGAATATTTTGCGTTCAGATTTGAAGACAAACGAATATTCATCCTGGACAGATATGCCACTGAATTTTGATTTTTATGACTTTGGCTACTCCGGATCTATTCTGTGGGACAAAGCACCTGTTTCACCAGGCACCAATGCTTCAGTTATTCCCTACATCACCAGTTCGATGATATCAAACAGGGAAATGGCTGATCCAAGCAAAACAAAATTCAATGCAGGTTTTGATGCAAAACTTTCCCTTACCTCTTCATTAAATCTAGACTTGACAGTCAACCCTGATTTTTCTCAGGTAGAAGTAGACCGGCAAGTGACCAACCTTACAAGATTTGACATTTTCTTTCCGGAACGCAGGACATTCTTTTTGGAGAACAGCGACTTGTTCTCGAGTTACGGCATCCCTCCTATTCGTCCTTTTTATTCCAGGACAATTGGATTGGATAAAAACGCAAATCCAATTCCCATCCTAGCAGGAGCAAGAGTAAGTGGGAACCTAACCAAGAAAACCAGAGTTGGGTTCATGAACATGCAAACCAAATCGACTGATGATTTCGATGCACAAAATTATACTGCCGTTTCTTTCAACCAACAAGTACAGGCAAGATCCAGTGTGAAAGGATATTTTTTAAACCGTCAAAGTGTTGCTGACAAAAACTCATCACTGAAAGACCCAACTGATAACTTCGGCAGGAATGCAGGACTGGAATACAATTTTATTGACAAGGCTGGAAAATGGAATGCCTGGACTGGCTTTCACAGGTCGTTCAAGCCCAATATCAACACACCAGAATATTATGGAAATGTTGGTGGCGGTTATGCAAGTAAAAAACTAAATATTATAGTTGATGCAGGCAAGATAACCGACAAATATTATGCCGACATGGGATTTGTAAACAGAGTAGATAACTATGATGCTTTACTCGATACTGTTTACAGAAGAGGATTCTTTTTAATATACAACCAATCCAGTTATACTTTTTTCCCAAAGAAAGGACCATTTAACCAATTCATGGTAAGTTTAGAAAATGTTGCAATACTGAACCTTGATGGAAGTCAGAATGAAAGAAACCATGATTTAGAATTTCGTTTTTTCTTGAAGAACACATCCAATCTTGTTTTGCATTTTCATGAAAACGTAAACAACCTTTTATACAACACTTCCTTCACAGAGGGCAAACCTATTCCACCTGGAAATTATCTTGCGAACTCCTACGGATTGACCTACAATACAGACAGTAGAAAAAAATTATTTTTCAAAACAGATATTGAATCCGGTCAATTTTTTAATGGAAATATTTTCAGGTATGAATTAAGTGCCAACTTCAGGATTCAGCCTTGGGCCAATTTTACCATGAGTTTGCAACAAGCGAATCTCAGTTTTCCTGGTGAATATGGAAAGAATAACCTGTTTCTCATTGCGCCAAGAATTGAAATTAATTTTAATACTAATTTATTCTGGACTACATTTCTTCAATACAACAACCAAAGAAATAATTTCAACATCAATAGCAGGTTACAGTGGCGTTATAAACCCATGAGTGATATCTTCTTGGTATACAGCGATAATTATTTTACAGATCCATTTATGAAAAACAAAAACAGAGCGATTGTTTTTAAAATGAATTATTGGTTGAATTTGTAGGTTGATTCATTCCTGTTCTAGGTTAATTACTTCTTTATTTTTTTTTACTATCTTCATTGGACTACAAATAAATAAGTATGTCTACCAACAGAAGATCATTTATCCGAAACATGGCCATGGGGTCAGGGGCCCTAGCTGTTACATTACCAAATGCAGCACAAGCCAGTAAACCACCAACTACATCTGCTGGTTTTAATATGTGCGGATTTACCGCACCAAAACTTAATACAGTTAGGGTAGGTGTTGTAGGACTAGGAATGAGAGGACCAGGGGCTGTTGACCGATTGAGTTATATTGAGGGAGTTGAAATAACAGCGCTTTGTGATAAATTTTCAGACCGTGTAGAAAAAGCGCAAGAAATTCTTTCAAAAAAGGGACTCCCAAAAGCCAAAGCTTATTCAGGAGAAGAAGGTTGGAAAGCATTGTGTGAATCCAATGATGTAGATCTTGTATATGTTACCACCCCATGGCATTTGCATACACCTATTTCTGTATATGCCATGAAAAATGGCAAACATGCTGCTTCGGAAGTCCCAGCAGCAAAAACAATAGACGAATGCTGGGAACTGGTGGAAACATCCGAAAAAACCAGAAAGCACATGATGATGTTGGAAAATTGTTGCTATGATTTTTTTGAGCTACTTACACTGAACATGGCCCGTAATGGATTATTTGGAGAAATCGTTCATGCTGAAGGCGCATATATCCATGACCTGAGCAAAGATTATCTATTCGATAAAAATGGTTACGCAGAAATGTGGCGTTTAAAAGAAAATATCCAAAACAATGGAAGTCTTTACCCAACACATGGTCTCGGTCCAATTGCACAATGCATGAACATCAACAGAGGAGATAAGTTTGATCACCTCGTTAGCATGAGTACACATGATTTCTCTTTGGGTGCTATGGCAAATGAATTAGCAAAGAGTGATGATTTTTTTCAGCCTTATGCTGGAAAAAAATACCGTGGTAACATGAATACAACAATGATAAAAACTGACCTAGGTAAAACCTTGATGGTACAACACGATGTATCTACACCTCGCCCCTATTCTAGGATTCACCTGGTAAGTGGTACAAAAGGAATTGCACAAAAATGGCCTGGACCCGAAAGAATTGCTTTTGGTCATGGCTGGATGAAACAAGACGAATTGAATAAAATGAGAGATCAGTATACTCCACCAATAGTAAAGCATATTGGAGAGATAGCAAAGAATGTAGGTGGTCATGGTGGAATGGATTTTATCATGGATTGGAGATTGATTGATTGTTTACGTAATGGCTTGCCACTCGATCAAGATGTATATGATGCTGCATCGTGGAGTTGTGTATTTCCATTGAGCGGATCTTCAGTTGCCAACAAATCAAAATCTATTGATGTTCCAGATTTCACTAAAGGAGCATGGAAGAACAATAAGCCTCATGACATGACCTTGAACGGTGGAGGAAACACAGGTGTAAGACCAGTAATAAAAAGCGAAGAATAAACAACCCATATAACAGACAGCCTTCTTTGAAAAGAAGAAAATAAAAAATCCGGGACAATTCCCGGATTTTTTATTCAAAATGTTACTCAGTTCCGTTATTACTTAACCACAACTGTTGGTAATTCTTTTTCCCTAACCAATTTATTAAAGGATTTTAATCCAGTATCAAGCAAGGTCTTTAATCTTGATAATTCGGCGTCAACCTGAACAACCAATTCTGCATACACATCTTTGGCTTGCTTACTCGGGGCCATATTACCACTGCTTACCATATCATAAACACCCCCTAGTTTATCATCCAAACGAATAGGATAATTTAATACGTCTTGTCCACTTTTTGCTTTCGTTTGGTGTAGTTTTTCCTCTACAGCAGTTAATTCTTTACTCAAGCTATCGGAAAGTTGTTTGATTTCTTTTGGACAATCTTTTCCTTGTTTTGCCACAAAGTCCTTCATCTGTGTTCTAGCACTCCTGATATCTTTGATGGCCTTCATTGATTCATTAAACTTCCCTTGAATCTGAAGGAGAAAATCCAACTGAGCATCATAGTCGGCTTGAGAACAAGTATAATTAGGGTCAGCCAACAATGTAAAAGGCAGTTCCACTGAATCTTTATCAACACGCACCACCGCTGAGTAATTCCCAGGGATGGCAGTAATACTTCCGGGAACACCATTCCACAAAATTAGATCTTCAATTTTTTCTGCTGCAGGATACTGCATATCCCAAACAAACTGGTTATTGCCTTTGTTTAGTTTAATGGCTCTTGCCTTGTCTTCAGTTGTGGATCTGCTGATCAGCTTTTTATTCTTATCATATATAGCAACCGATGCTGTACTAGAATCTGTTACTTGTGCAGCATAAAAATTTACAACAGCACCTTTGTTTGGATTTGCTGCAGCGTTGGCTGGAGTTCCTGCCATTGCACCCCAGCGACTCACTACTGGAGGTATACGGTAGGCAGGGTTTGCTGCATAGGCATGTAAAGTTTTAGATTTTACTGCAGGGTCCATTTGTTGAACAATGGATAAATCATCTATAACCCAGAGTGCACGACCTTGAGTAGCAACAATCAAGTCGTTGTTCTTAATTGTAAGATCTGTTATAGGGACCAATGGCAAATTCAATTGGAAAGATTGCCATGAAGCTCCATCGTTATAGCTGATGTACATTCCATACTCTGTACCTGCGTACAACAATCCAGGTCTTCTGTGATCAGCTCTTGCTACTCTGGTGAAATGCATTGGGTCTATTCCATTGGTGATGAGTTTCCAAGTTTGACCATAATCTTCTGTCTTATAAATGTATGGTGTAAAGTCATCCAACTTGTAGCGTGTTCCTGTAATGTATGCTGCACCTTTTTTGAAAGGATCAACATCAATTGCATTCCACATCATCCACTTTGGTGCATCCTTCGGAGTTACATTTGTCCAGCTTGCTCCACCATCCTTACTGATATTAAGAATTCCATCATCGCTACCTACCCACAAAAGATCTTTTTCAAGACTACTTTCTGTAGCTGTAAAAATGGTACAATAGTACTCAACGGATGTATTGTCCTTTGTAATCGGTCCACCACTAGAAACCTGTTTGGCTTTGTCGTTGGTTGTCAAATCTGGAGAAATTTGTTTCCAACTAGCCCCTTCATTTTCTGTAACAAACAATGCGTTACCTGCAGCATAGAGACGCTTAGGATTGTGTGGTGAAAAGAAAATTGGAAAATTCCATTGGAACCTAAATTTCAACACATCAGCACCTCCGCCCATAGGATTATCTGGCCATACAGAAATTGCACGGTTCTCTCCAGTTCGGTGGTCGAGCCGCGATAAATATCCGCCGTAGTTACCGCCATATACGATATCCGGATTGGTTGGATCAGCAACAACATAACCACTTTCAGAACCCGCTGTTACATCCCAATCTTGCTCGGTAATGTATGAGCCATAGGTTGCTGATTTGATACGTAGAGTAGAGTTGTCTTGTTGAGCTGCCAAAACGCGGTAAGGAAAAGAATTATCAGTACTGACCCTATACAATTGCGATGTAGGCTGATTCATGTAAGTACTCCATGTATTTGCTTCATCAAAACTTACTTGGGCACCCCCGTCATCTGCAACGATCATACGCTTACCATCTGTTGGGTCGATCCACAAATCATGGTGATCGCCATGCGGGGTTCTAAGTGATTGAAAAGTTTTACCACCATCTCGACTTTTCATGAAGTTTACATTCGGGCAATAAACGAGATTCTCATTTTTGGGATCAACAAAAACTTTGGTATAATACCAAGCACGCTGACGAATATTGTTATCACTGCTTTGCAAAGACCAGGTTTGTCCAGCATCAGCACTCATGTATAATCCACCCTTTTCATTCTCAATGATGGCATATAGTTTGTCGGTATTAGATGGTGCAACAGCTACACCAACAATTCCCCATGTGCCTTTTGGAAAACCCTTTGCAGTACTGATGTTTGACCATGTTTCTCCACCATCGGTGCTCTTCCACAAGCCACTTCCATCACCACCACTTTCTAAACTATATGGGGTTCTGATTACTCGCCATGTTCCTGCATAAAGTACAGAAGGATTGCCGGGATCCATTACAAGATCGCTACATCCTGTTTGTTCGTTTATAAACAAAACATTCTTCCAGGTTTTTCCACCATCTGTTGATTTGAAAATTCCTCTCTCTTTGTTTGGACCAAAAAGGTGACCCATTACTCCTACCCAAACTGTATTTGCATCATCAGGGTGTATCATAATATTGGTAATGTGCCTACCATCTTTTAGTCCGATATTCTTCCAAGTCTTTCCTGCGTCTTCAGACTTCCACATACCACCCAAACCTTCAGAAACGTTACCACGCATTGAATTCTCCCCTTCTCCAACATAAACAATATTGTCATTGGATGGAGCTACTTCAACAGCACCAATTGAACTACCAAAAAACTTATCAGATACATTCTTCCAATTACTACCGGCATCAGTTGTTTTCCAAACGCCACCACCCGTAGCGCCAAAATAAAATGTATTTTTTTGTTTGTAACTACCAGATACCGCAGCACTTCGTCCGCCTCTAAATGGTCCTAATAAACGGTAGTTTACATTCTTAAGTAAAGTTTCATCGAAAACACTGGATGATTTCACCGCTTTGGTTTCTACCGCTTTTTTCTTTTGTGCTTCAACAGTCACGAATGAACAAAGCGACAAAAAAACGAGAAGAATTCTTGTCATGGTTTTATTTTTTGAGGAAATACAAGATAAGAAAATTACTGTTTCATTGTAACCTTAGGTGGTACAGATTTGGGTATAACCAAAGCGGGACTGATTTCAGGCATTGCAGATTTTATTTCTTTGAGACTGAACAGGTTAGTATCAATAAATTTCCAGTTTTTGCCGCCATCCTCTGAAATAGCAATCAAGCTGGTTGATAACTCAACATCCCCAATAAATGAAGTTAATGTTAG
>JBFYPP010000014.1:0-19294 GCA_041303255.1 Chitinophagia bacterium
CATTGGTGGCAACCATCCTTTCTTCTGGTATGTTGTTACTTGGCATAAACGTACCGGAGAAAATGTAATGTTTAACGGCTTCGCTTCAACACAATCCCAGCCAAAGGCGGTAAAGAAAGCGTGAGTTTATAATGAGAATCATTATTTAACAACTCTGGTAACAGTAAAATAGTATTCATATAATTTCCTGTACCCCAATAGCGAAGATCATCACTATTAAAAACTTCAACCCAAGTTTCCTGTGCTGGCACTTGAACTTTCCAATTAATTCTCTCGTTGGGAGTCATGTTGAGAATGACAATCAGCTCTTCATTTGGATCTGAAGATTTCCTTTTGAAAGAAATTACAGATTCCGCTCGCTTATTTAAATCCAACCATTCAAAGCCTTCTGATTCAAACTGTTTTTCAAACATGGCCGGTTCGTTTTTTAACAAATGCGCCAAGCCAGATACGCAGTTTTTCATTCCTTTATGACATTCAAATTGCAGCAAATCCCATCGAAGTGCAGTCTTGTAATTCCATTCTTCAGTCTGACCAAATTCATTTCCCATGAAAAGTAATTTAGCACCAGGATGGGTAAACATATAGGTATACAACAAACGAAGATTGGCAAATTTCTGCCATTCATCACCTGGCATTTTATAAATCATGGGAGACTTTCCATGTACTACTTCATCATGACTTAAAGGCAAAGCAAAATTTTCATCATAATAGTACATCATGCTGAATGAAAGCTGGTCTTGTTGGTGCTGGCGAAACAAAGGATCTTGCTTAAAATACCTCAAAGTATCGTGCATCCACCCCATCATCCATTTCATGCCAAATCCCAATCCATCTGCATAAGTAGGTTTAGAAACCCCGGGCCAATTGGTGGCCTCTTCTGCAATGGTTTGTACACCCTTAAAATCGCGGTACACCATCTGGTTCATGTCTTTCAAAAAAGAGATGGCTTCAATATTACCATTTCCACCATATTCATTGGGCTCCCATTCTCCATCTGTTCTTGAATAATCCAGTTTTAGCATGGAAGAAACTGCGTCTACCCTCAATCCATCAACATGAAAACAATCAAACCAGAAACGGGCATTGCTGATGAGGAATGATTTTACTTCTCCTCTTTTGTAATTGAAAATATAGCTGTTCCAATCAGGATGATACCCTTTGCGCATGTCTGCATACTCATACGTATGGGTTCCATCAAACATAAATAATCCATGACTATCATAAGGAAAATGTGAGGGAACCCAATCTAGAATTACACCAATTCCTTCCTTATGAAACTCATCAATCATGGCCATGAATTCTTCAGGATTGCCAAATCTTGATGTGGGAGCAAAGTAACCAGTGCCTTGGTATCCCCAACTACCATCAAAGGGATACTCCATTACAGGCATGATTTCAACATGGGTAAAGCCCATTTCTTTTACGTAGGGAACTAAGCGTTCTGCAATTTGCCAATAGCTGAAATACGACTCTTCATCAAAAGGGTCAGGTCTCATCCAACTTGCCAGATGGACTTCATAAATTGAATAAGGAGAATTCAACGAATTGTGTTTCTCTCTGGTGGCCATCCAAGGACTGTCTTTCCACTGATATTCAAAGTTCCAGGTTATACTGGCCGTAAGGGGTTTCTTTTCCCAATAATGGGCGAAGGGATCACCCTTTTGTATTTTTTTTCCTTGAAAACCATTGATTGCGTATTTATAAACTTCTCCCCTGTTGCAACCTGGAATAAATCCTTCCCAAATTCCACTCTGATCTAATCTTACATACAGTGGGTGCTCGTTCTCTTTCCAATCGTTGAAGTTTCCAACGATGCTCAGCTCAGTTGCATTTGGTGCCCAAACAGCAAAATAGGTACCAGACTTACCCAATACAGTAAGTTGTTGATTACCAAAAAAAGCATAGGCATTGTACAAACTGCCCTCTTGGAAATTTTTGATTACCCCATCAGTAAATAACGAATAATTCCAGACATTTTTTGTAGTGTCTATGAACTGTTGCTCCTCGTAAGGTTTTGTAGGTTTATCTAATTTATCTGGGTTTGATTTTGACATTTATTTTTTAAGTTCAAAAATCTGAAAACCTTTAGCCGGGATCTCAAGATCGAGTGGAATTCTTGCGCCAACTTCGGTCATCACATCCAACATGGTATTATATCCACCAATGGATTCATTAAATCGATCTGTCTTGAAGGTAACTTTATTTGAATTGGTATTGGCAACACACATGATGGTTTGTTCTCCTAATTTTCGAAAATATACATATACCCCATTTTGTGGTACAAATTGCTTGAGGGAGCCTATCCCCAACACTTCACTGTTTTTGCGGTAATTGGCTAGTTTTTTAAAGAACTGAAAAGCTTCGTTTTCATTTTTTGTGAGACCAGCTGGACTAAACTTATTCACAGAATCGCTTGACCATCCTCCAGGAAAATCTTTTCTAACAGCTGCGTCGTTTGGGTCTTTATAATTTTTCATCAACACTTCCGTACCGTAATACAGCTGAGGAATTCCCCTGAGTGTCATCAGTAAGCCCAAGCCCATTTTGTATTTGGAAAGGTCTTCTCCCACCATCGAATAAAATCTATTCATATCGTGGTTATCTAGAAAAATACAATTGGTAAATGGATCTTTATAAAGAAAATCCTGAGACAAAGTCATGTACAAACGGTTGATTCCGTCAGTCCACCCAAAATTATCATTCAACGCGTTGTACAAAGCCGTATTCAACGGAAAATCCGTTACCCCTTTTACTTTGTGCTTGAATGGAACATCCAAATTGTTCTCTGTAAAATAAGCACTCGCAGGAACGGTGTTTGTCCATGCTTCTCCAAAAACAGTCAGTTTGGGATATTCTCTCATGAGTGCGTGATTAATTTCATTTAGAAATTTCTCATCACAATATTTATAAGTGTCCACTCTCCATCCATCAATTCCAAACTCTTCGGTAGACCAGATATTACTTTGAATTACAAATTTTGCACAGTATGGATTGGTCAGGTTTAGGTCGGGCAAATGAGGAACGAACCATCCACCAATCATAACTTTTTTTTCATCGTTAGAAGCATAAGGATCCATGAACAGTTCTTCACGATGATATGCACCAGTATAGGTTGGCCATTGGTTAAGCCAATCATTCATGGGCAGATCAAGAACAGTATGATGAAAAGAGCCCACATGATTGTATACAGCATCTTGAACCACTTTCAAACCCTTTTCATGCGCTGCTTTTACAAGATCTTTATAGGTTTCATTACCACCAAAACGTTTGTCTACTTTGTAGTGATCGGTTATCCAATAACCATGATAACCACTCATCCACCATGGGCCCTCTTGCATTTTAGGCATATTGTTCTCTAGAACAGGAGTCATCCAAATAGAGGTTACACCCAAATCTTTTAAATAACCCAACTTTTGTTTTACACCTGCCAAGTCTCCACCATGTCTTCCGTAAGGATCATTTCTATTGGATACGGAATCACGAAGTTCATTGAACCGATCATTGGATGGATCACCATTTACAAAACGGTCGGGCATAATTAAATAAATCATGTCATTTGACCTCACACCTTGATGTACATTATTTCCCGACTCCTTAGCGCGTGCCTTCAATTCATAATTGAGTTTTGTACCATCATCAAAAACAAAATCAAAAACACCAGGTTTGACAATAGGTAAAAGCATCAGGTCTACAAAGAGATAATGCTTGTTTTCTGGTTGGTGAACTTTGGTTACGACTACACCAGGGTATTTTACCTTGACAGATTTTGGAAGGTCTTTAGAAGAATGTAACATTACTTGTAAAGAGCTATGCTTCATCCCCACCCACCAATGAGAAGGGTAAGCATTAATTTGAGCATTTACTAAAGAAGAAAATACGATTGACAATAAGATAAGTAGAAATAAATTCTTTTTCATATTTACAGAAATGAGGAAGTTATTTATTTGAAGTAGGATCATACACTTTAATCACACTGAGTGCAGCTAAAATTAAAAAAACACCTGCCATCAATAAGGCATAGATTGATTGACCACCATAAAGATATTTCACAATCCATCCACCAACAAAACCATTGATGATTTGGGGCAAGGTGATGAAGAAATTAAAAATCCCCATATAGATTCCCAATTTTCCAGCAGGTATAGATCCAGATAGAATAACATAGGGCATTGCCAAAATTGAAGCCCATGCAAGACCAACACCAACCATTGAATAATTCAACATTTCTGGGTCTTTTATAAAATAAATAGAAATGAGACCAATACCACCTGCAAGAAGTGAAACTGAATGTGTCATTTTCTTTCCAATCCATTTTGCAATAAAAGGCAAACAGAGTGCATAAAACATCGATACAAAACTATATACACCAAAGGCAGAGCTTACTTTGTTTCCAGCTTCATTGTATTGAACACTAGAAGTATCATCACCAGATAGTCCGTATATATGTGTAGCAACTGCATCAGTAGTAAAAACCCACATACTAAACAGCGCAAACCAACTGAAAAACTGCACAAGACCCAGTTGTTTCATGGTTTTGGGCATGTTCTTAAAATCTTGGAAGATCTCAGAAAGTCCGTTATTTTTTACCTCATTACTTCCATGATATGCCTTATACTCTTCAGGTGGATATTCTTTAGAAAAAAACACCGTAATTAAAATGGCTACCATAAAAACAGCCGCCCCAATGTAAAATGAATATCGAATATTATCTGCAATCCCATCCGCACCAGCTTCCATGCTAAATCCATTCCTTGCTAGTAATTCAGGTAAAGCTGAACCAATAACAGCACCAAGTCCGATCAAAAATGTTTGTATACTGAACCCAATTGTTGTTTGCGAAACAGATAAATTATCAGCCACTAATGCACGAAAGGGTTCCATGGCTACATTGAAAGAGGCATCCATGATCATTACAATACCAGCACCTATCCATAGTGCAGGAAGTATTGCTGCAAAATATCCAGAGTTGGGTAAAAAAATTAATGCAATACTGGAGAGCACTGCACCTACTAAAAAATAAGGTTTTCTTCTTCCTACCCTATTCCAAGTTCTATCGCTATAATGACCAATGATAGGCTGCACAATCATCCCTACCAATGGAGCAACAATCCAGAACAAAGGCAAATGCTCCACATCTGCACCATAAGATCTTAGAATACGACTGGTGTTTCCATTTTGAAGCGCAAATCCAAATTGAATTCCAAGGAAGCCAAAGCTCATTAAAAAAATCTGGGGTATACTCAAAAGTGGTTTCTGCATAACAGAGCCAGAAGAAGATGCAGTTGAGGTTGAAGTTGACATGTAAGGACTATTTGATAAAGTGTAATATATACACAATCCATCAAAAAGGATAGGTTCAAATCTAATTTTTAGTCGAAAATTTAGATCACAAAACCATCAGGAATAACAGCACCTTTTTTGACTACTACAATTCCTTCTTTGATAGCATATAGGGCATGGTCTGTATTTTCTAAATGTTTTCCCCCATTTATTCTAACATCGTTGCCAATACGACAGTTTTTATCAATGATTGCATTTTTAATATAACAGCGCTCACCTATACCCAGTTTAGGTAAACCGTTACTTGTAGACGCATTCATTTCTTCAAGCGTTTCATAAAAGTCGGTCCCCATGATATAACAACTAACCACAGTAGTTCCATAACCAATTCTGGTCCTGATTCCGATTACCGAGTTTTCCACCCTAGATGCATTGATGATACAACCTTCTGCAATGATTGTTTTCTCTAAGGTTGTCCCACTAATTTTTGCGGGAGGCAACATCCTGGCTCTGGTATAAATTGCCTTTGAATTATCAAAAAGATTAAATTCAGGAATATCTTGTGTAAGCGCCAAATTCGCTTCAAAAAAAGAAGCGATATTTCCAATATCCGTCCAGTATCCATCGTATTGATAACTAAGAACATTGTACTTACTAATTGAATACGGAATTATTTCTTTACCAAAATCGGTTGCATCTTTTACCTCTTCTTGCAACAAATCGTAAAGCACCCTTCTAGAAAAAATATAAATACCCATACTCGCGAGGTAGTCGCGCTTCTGTTTTTGCATTGGCTCTCCGGTATCACTCACCCATTGGCTAAGCACATCCTGTTTAGGCTTTTCAATAAAAGAGTCAATCACGTTAGATGGCCCTTTTTTCATGATACCAAATTCCGTAGCTTCTTTTGCATTCACAGGAATTGTAGCAATAGAAATATCCGCCTTGGCATTTACATGGTTATCAATCATTTCCTGAAAATCCATTTGATACAATTGGTCTCCAGAAAGTATCAACACATAAGAAAAATCTTGTTGAGAGATATGTCTGAGTGATTGTCTTACTGCATCAGCTGTACCTTGGAACCATGCAGGGTTATCGGGTGTTTGTTCAGCTGCAATGATATCCACAAAAGCTGAACTGAATGCGCTAAAATGGTAGGTATTCTTGATGTGTTTATTGAGCGAAGCTGAATTAAATTGTGTCAACACATAAATGCGACCAATATTTGAGTTCAAGCAATTGGAAATTGGAATATCCACAAGTCGGTATTTACCAGCGATAGGTACAGCTGGTTTACTTCTGGTTGATGTGAGCGGAGAAAGTCTTGATCCAGCACCTCCACCTAAGATTATTGCTATTACGTTCTTATTCATATGTTAGTATTAGCAGTAATTTAATCAAAACTTTTGTAAAGGGAGAGATATTGATCCGCACTCTTGTTCCAACTAAAATCAAGGGCCATGTTCTTTTGCCTTAAACTGCGAAAAGTTTCATTTTCTGCATGTAAAAGAACGGCTCTGTAAATGGCATGTGTGATGTCTCCAACAGTAGTGTGGTTAAACGAAATTCCATAACCACCAGGGTCTCCCATATCAACAACAGTATCTATTAAGCCGCCAGTTCGTCTAACCAGAGGGATAGTACCGTAGCGCATGGCATACATTTGATTTAGACCACAGGGTTCAACACGAGATGGCATTAATAAAAAATCAGCACCAGCATACATCAGGTGACTGAGTGTTTCGTTATATCCAATATAAGTTGCATAATCTCCTTCTGCAATTGAAGACAGTACCTTTAGTCTTGCCTCAGTTTCTTGCTCTCCACTTCCCAAGACCAGAAAATTCATTTTTCTTCCAATGTAGCTGAAACTATCTTCAATCACTTGAGGAAGAAGGTCTGCTCCTTTTTCTCCAACAAGTCTTCCGATAAAAATAAACAATGGTTTGTCGAAAGACAAGCCGAATCTATCGCAGAGCAATTTTTTATTTTTTGCTTTCCCATTCTGAACATTTACTGAATTAAAATGATCTTGAATGTATTTGTCTTTTAGAGGATCCCAAACCGCGTAATCAATCCCATTAAGTATCCCTGTACATTTTCCCTTTTCGTATTCAAACAAAAGCTCGAGGCCATTACTCATGGTTCTAAGTTCACTCATGTAAGTATTGCTTACTGTGGTAACCTTCCAACAACATTTAATTGATGAAGCCAATGGATTAATCTGCCCTTCCCATTCCAGCATCCCTCTCTTCCAGCTGTCCCAATGTGGTATATAGGTTGTTTTATCCCATCCAAATGCACCTTGGTATTGCGCATTGTGGATTGTTAGGATTGTTTTTACTTCTTGTAATCTTTTGAAAGCATAACAATGTTGCATCATAAAAGGAATAAGCCCTGCATGATGGTCGTGAACATGAACTATTTCGGGAAGTTGCTGCCAGGAATTTAACCAATGGACAACAGCAATTTGAAATGCACAAAACCGTTCGGTATCGTCATCGTAGCCATATACCTTTTCACGATCAAGCAAGCCGTTAATATCCAGCAGGTACAAAGGAAAACCTTGTGTATCTGATTGTTCCTTGATTACAGAGTAGTCAAAAGTCCAATGTCCTAGGTTTGTTGAGGACTTATGCACCAATTCCCATTGATGAGAATATAAATAGGGTGTTCTGTACATGGGCATAACAACAGCCGCTAGATGTCCTTTTTCTCTTTGAAATCTGGGTAAGGAACCAACTACATCACCTAATCCACCTGCTTTTGCAACAGGATAACATTCTGCACTTACATGAAGGATATCCATATGAAGACCATAGTTTTTTCCAATTTAACGAATAAAACTTAACCCATGTTGGAACAAAAAATTTTATAGGTAAAGAAATATAATTATTTTAAGGGTCTTAAAACAAACTTGCATATGAACCAACAAACCAAATGGTCTCAATTTGGCGTACTAATTACCGTTTTCTTTTTCTGGGGTTTTGTAGCAGCCTCAAACAGTATATTTATTCCTTTTTGTAAAAAATTCTTTGAGCTGGATCAAATTCAGTCGCAGTTGATTGGCTCAGCCTTCTATGGTGCCTATTTTTATGGATCGCTGCTCCTGTACTTGTTTTCAGTAGTGAGTGGCACAGATTTATTAAATAAAATTGGATATAAAAAAGGGATTGTTTACGGATTGCTGATTTCAGTTGTTGGTGCAATTGCACTAGCATTTATCAGTGGTTCAGAAAACGCAAGTTTTGGCATGGTACTTGTTGCATTCTTCATTATTGCTTTGGGTTTCTCCTTGCAACAAACATCCGCCCAGCCTTTTGCAGTGGCCTTGGGTAGTGAAGAGACAGGCACACACCGCTTGAATATGGGTGGTAGTGTTAATTCATTTGGAACCCTACTTGGTCCATTGGTTGTTAGTTTCTTACTTTTCGGAAGTGTCACCAGCCAAAAAGAGGCCTCTATCGAAAACATCCAAACACTTTATTTTTTCCTGGCTGGTTTGTTCATTTTGGCTTCCTTCATTTTTGCCTATGCAAAACTTCCAAAGACAACATCAGATGAGAAACTTGAGAAAAGTCCAAAAGCGACCTTCTTACTTCTTTTGATTGGCATTGTTTTTCTTCCTGTTTTATTTTCAGATTGGATGAAAGACGTTACCGGAATAAGCAAAAGCGTCATCATCTTGGCCTCACTCACCATCATACTTTTGTTGTTGTTTGTTGCGATGACTATGGCAAAGAAAAACCCTGATGGCTGGGGAGCAATGGCCTATCCACAATTGGTTTTGGGTATGATTGCCATCTTTATTTATGTTGGAGTAGAAGTTACGATAGACAACAATTTTGGTGCTTTGCTAAAGAAAAATGCTTTTGGTGGTTACGACGAAGCACATATATCACATTTGATTTCATTGTATTGGGGTTCTATGATGATTGGAAGATGGACGGGAGCTGTAAGTGTTTTCAATTTCAGTAAGAAGATGAAACGCATCATGGTTATTGTGGTTCCTTATGTTGCATTTGGCGTTATCCTGTTGGTTAACCTGATTAAAGGAAATGACGTAAGTGAGTTTCTTCCTTATCCATTCTGTATTGCAATTGCCGTTATCGCATTTTTATATGCTGAAGAAAAACCTGTAAAGTTGTTGTTGACTGTTTCTGTTTTGGGTTGTATTGCCATGGCGGTTGCATTAACCAATACCGGAATGATTGCAAATTTCGCCATCATCAGTTGTGGTATATGTTGTTCAGTAATGTGGCCTTGCATTTTTGCGTTGGGTGTAAATGGCATTGGAAAATACCAAAGTCAGGGTTCCGCATTTTTGATCATGATGATTCTAGGAGGTGCAATTATCCCTCCAATGCAAGGAGCAATCATAGATATGGAATCAAGTTCAGATCCAAACGTATATACCTTTACACAGCTCTCCTATTTGGTTCCCTTAATTTGCTTTGCTTATCTTGCTTGGCACGCTATCCAAACCAAATCGGTATTAAAAAAACAAGGTCTTGATGTTGATGCTCAGGTTGCAGCATCTCACTAAAAAAATGCCAAGCATGAGTGAAAAAAAGTTAGCAATTGGAATAGACATTGGTGGAACCGGAACCAAGTACGGTATAGTGGATCGAGATGGAAATGTTTTGTTTTCTGGGGAAATGTCTACCAAAAAACACAAAGAAATTGAGTCCTACATTGATGAACTTTATGTGCATCTACTTGAATTGATAGAAAAGGCAGGTGGTATTGATCAAATGATCGGAGTAGGGGTTGGCGCTCCTAATGGGAATTTTTACAGCGGTACTATTGAATATGCCCCTAATTTACCTTGGAAAGGAATTATTCCGCTAGCTAAGTTGATGAGCGAGAAGTTTAAACTCCCTGTTACGCTTACCAATGATGCCAATGCTGCTGCAATTGGAGAGATGATGTATGGTGCCGCCAAAGGGATGAAGGATTTTATCATGATTACCTTGGGAACAGGCGTAGGCAGTGGTATTGTTGCAAATGGTCAGTTGATCTACGGGCATGATGGGTTTGCAGGCGAATTGGGCCATACCATTGTTATACCAGACGGTAGAATTCACGAAGGAACCGGGAAAAGAGGTTCTTTAGAAAGTTATGCATCTGCAACAGGTGTGAGATTAACTTCTTTAGAACTTCTGGAAAAAAGCAACGAGGATAGTTTACTCAGAAATGTAAAAAAAGAAGATTTAGATTCTAAAACGGTATACGATGCTGCCATTAAGGGAGATAAATTGGCTTTAGAAATATTTGAATATACTGGAAAAATTTTGGGATTGGCCTTGGCCAATGCGGTAATGTTCAGCAGTCCAGAGGCCATTATACTTTTTGGTGGTTTAACCAAAGCTGGTGATCTTATTTTGAAACCAACCAGAAAAAGCATGGAAGACAGCCTAATACAGGTGTTTCAGGATAAGGTTAAAATTCTAATCAGTCACCTGAAGGAATCGGATGCTGCTATCTTGGGAGCCAGTGCTTTGGTTTGGGAAAATAAATCCAATTAGAGGGACTTCACCCTTTTTTCTTTCTCCCATTGTGCTCTACCATACCCAGGAATCACATGTTTTTCGCTGTGGTAGGAAGACCTCACCAAGGGTCCGGATTCTACATAGTCGATGCCAAGCTCGTAGCCGATTTCTTTGTATTCCACAAACTCATCTGGATGTACAAAACGATTTACAGGCAAGTGCTTTTTTGTAGGTTGAAGATATTGTCCGATAGTAACCACATCGATTCCATTGTCGGCCAAATTTTTCATGGTTTGAATAACTTCTTCCTTCGTCTCACCAAGACCCAACATAATACCAGATTTGGTCCGCATTCCTCCCTGTTTCAACTTTCTCAGCACTTCCATGCTTCTCCAGTATTTTGCTTGAATTCGTACTTTTCTGGTAAGTTGTTCTACTGTTTCAATGTTATGTGAAACAACCTCTGGTGCTGCGTCTATGATTCTTTGAATTTGATCCTCGAATCCCCTGAAATCAGGAATTAACGTCTCAAGTGTTGTTTCAGGATTCAATACCTTAACTGCTTTGATGGTATTGTTCCAAATAATACTTCCTCCATCAGGTAATTCATCACGGTCTACAGAGGTGATTACGGCATGTTTCACTTTCATCAAATGTATGGCTTCGGCAACCCGTTGAGGCTCATCCCAATCTACTGCATCAGGTCTACCTGTTGCAACTGCACAAAATCCACAACTACGTGTACATACATTACCCAAGATCATGAAGGTGGCCGTACCGGCACCCCAACATTCACCCATATTTGGACAATTTCCACTTTCACAAATAGTATGGAGTTTATGGGTATCGACGAGCGACCTTACGTGTTTGTAACCTTCGCCAATAGGTAGTCGAACCCTTAACCAGTCTGGCTTTTTTTGTCTCGGCTCTAATTCATTTGCTACTGCATTCGTACCACAACTCATAATTCAAGAATTGATGGCAAAGTTACATTACTTGCGGTTACCAAAAACCAATCCTACATAACCTGTGGGGAAGAAAGATTTGCCCGGATTGTCAACCATTTGTACTACTTCTTTGCTGTAATAATCAACACCAAAACCAAATTCCATGGCTGAAACCACTTGATTGAACCTCGCCCAATCAAAACGTAGTCCAGCTTTGGCATAAGCACCGGGATTGAATTTCATTTCATTCCAACCCTTTTGAAGACCAGTTCCACCAATAATGGCGTCTGGATTAAGGAACTGTGCTCTGTTTTGTTCTGTATATTTTATTTTTAGGTTATTCGGTAAAGCATTAAACTCCAGGTAGTACGGCCTAACCAAACCAGCAGAAAAACCACCTACGAAAACAAAATAGGCACCAACACCGTTCTTATTCGTCTTGCCTCCAATCATCAATTGTTTTCCTAATCCAGCCTTGGCTTGGTAGAAAATATTTTGTTTCCCGTAAACAAAAGGTCGGCCAAACACAACAAACCCTGAATTTGAAAAATTAGTGCTCCCTTGTTTTTCTTCTTTGGGATGTCTTTTTTCGGACAATTCAAATTGAAAAATCGTTGATTTATAGGGAGTTTTCATCCAGCCTTTTTCGTAAGCAATTCCATATCCGTCGTGGTGTATTTTTAGACTAAATAAACTGTGCTTAGCAAAGGCAGGCACCCCTTCCTCTTCGTTTCGAATAATTTCATTAATCTTATTCCTTTTCTCAAGTTTTGCATCTCTTTTTTTATTGAATTGATCAACTTCACGCTGGGCAAATGTCTGTGTAACTACAAAACTCGTTAAGATGAAAAAAAGAAATGGCTTTATCATATAATGACTATGTTATGTAAATTTATAAAAAAAAGCATGACTTCTACAGTATCATATTCCGGCGAACTGAGAACTTTAGCAACCCATTTGCAATCTGAATCTACCATTGAAACAGATGCCCCCACAGATAACCAAGGCAAAGGGGCTAGATTTTCACCCACAGATCTCATTGGAACCGCCCTTGCATCCTGCATGATCACTACCATGGCTATTCGTGCAAAAGACCTTGAGGAGAAATTAATAGGAACAATAGCAGAGACAGAAAAAATCATGACTTCCAATCCAAGAAGGAAGATTGGAGGAATAAATATCACCTTTCACTGGAACAGCAATTCGGTTTTTTCTGAGGAAGAAAAAACCAGGTTAGAAGAAATTGCCTGGTCTTGTCCAGTTAAAGAAAGCATTCACCCCGAAATCAATCTCCAAGTGAATTTCAATTGGTAACCTTTTCCCATTGAATCCTACTACCCCGGGGGCATAACCCACATAATTGACGAAGACATAAGTTATGGTATATTTCCACCATACCCTGTGTATCGTGAACCGAACTGGCCCTAAAACCCAATTTTAGAAAAGCTTGTGAAAGTGAATTTATTTCTGGGCCTACAATAGTCAACCAATTTTTTGCTTTTTGTACCTGCTGCTGATTACCTGTAAATTGGCCATAGGCAATTAAAAAGGGAATAAATGCATTTAAAATGGTTTGGAGAATGATGGATTTTCCTAACTGCTTTTCAAGTGGACTGCTCTTTCGGTCAAAGAGATAATGTTCATGCCAATAATCGTGGTGATTGACTTGAAAAAGTTTGAATAAATCGGTGTGTAACTCAGTTTGAAGTAAAACACTTGTTAGTGAGATGTTTTTATTGTAAAAAGCTGACAACTGAGCAAGACGAATGCTAGGAAAATTTCTAGGACGCATTCTCAAAAAATGCATATTCTCTTTTATGCTTACCAATTTGAATTTTTTTTGCAATTGCAAATACTCATGCCATAAACTTTTAGGGTAGTTATCAGAAAGGCCTTGATCAATTAATTTAGCTTGTCCAAATAACAAGGCATTTAGCTTAAAAGAATCATAACTATACAAACGCAACACATGAATGGGTATGGAAGTGAACAAAGACTCAAAAGCACCTGCATTGTGAACCCCACCAAAACTTCGAAAAACATGCAGCCACAATACGCTTGAAAAATCATTCCCACACGCTTGAAACAGATCCAATATCCTCTTTGTTTTTCGTTCAATTCTCTTCTCCCCCATTTTATAAACTTCTTTGTGCGCTGATTCGCCAAGATCAAATATGCCAGCCAATGAACAGCTGAGCATAGGATGTTTTGAAAGGTGTAAATCATTCAAAATTGAACCAATATCAATACAACTACTCAGTTCCAAAACAGGTGAGGAAACAAAATCTGTAATATCATTTTTCCATACTACATGTAGAATAATACGCGCGTAGTTGATGTCTTCTTCATGTTTATGCTTGAACCAGTCTGAACAAAAAATATGTATTTCAACATTACCCACCCACTCTACCTCTCCAATTTTTATTTTAGAGAAAATAAAATCAGGACCTTGGTTGTTATTCCAGATGCCTGGATCAATAACAGAAAGAGGTTTCCCGCATATCGTCTTAAGACCCTGGATAGATACTGAATGCCTGAACCAAAATTGTTGAAGTTGCAGCTCATTGAACATGCTACAAAATGACATCACCCCAGAATAATTAAAAAGAGAAAAACAACTGGAGAAAAAAGAATTTACTTGAGATGGACGTGAAAATCCTCTTTTAGAGATTTCAACACCCTGCTCACAGGCAAGCCCATCACATTGTAAAAATCACCACGGATGGAATGAATTCCTATAACGCCTATCCATTCTTGAATTGCATAAGCACCTGCCTTATCGTAGGGCTTGTAATTGTCAACATAATGCATAATCTGATCATCTGCTAACTCGTGAAAGACCACTTCCGTTGTATCATGAAAAGAGATGTCTTGCTCATGATCTCTGATATTAACCGCAGTAATCACTTGGTGTGATTTACCCGATAATTTTTTTATGATTTCTAGTGCGTCATTTCGATCGAGCGGTTTTCCAATAATTTCATTATTTAAAACAACGATGGTATCCGCAGAAATTACAATCGCATCGGCAATATCATTATTTAATTGTGCAACAACGGCCTGGTTCTTTTTTTGAGCAATAGTTATTGCAACTTCTGCTGGATCTAAATCGGAGGAAAAAGATTCGTCAGCATCAGAAACAATTACTTCGAATCTCAGCTCCGCCCAATCTAACAACATTTTTCTTCTAGGAGATCCAGAAGCAAGTATAATGCGTTTCATTTTAAATAAATAAAAGGATTGAAAGAATACCCATGAGCATTAACAGTTTTATTTGCTTGCTGATGGAGGCATAATCTTTAGCGGTAGCTGCTTTTTTTACATTAGTCAAGATAACTACAAGAAAAATTAAGAGAAAAATCGACAACAACGATTTCAGCCAGAACCATTCATTTAATATAGAATAGAAAAATATGGATAACAACAAGCCCATTAAAACAACAATCCAGATGCCTGCATAAATTTTTGATGGATTAACTCCCCAAACAATAGGCATTGTAGTGCAACCATATCTTCTATCGCCAATAATATCTTCCAGGTCTTTAATAACTTCTCTTACCAAAGACACCATAAAAGCAAAGCCTGCATATACCGCTGTATACTTATATAACTTTTCTAAAACAACCTGATGTTGACGCATATAAAAGACATCTACCAGATTTAGCTCAGCAACAAACAAAACACCCACCACCCAAGCGGTAAGCAAAGAGATAATCACGTTACCAATCAATAGTTTTTTCTTAAAAGTAGTGGAATAAAAAAGCAAAAGAACCACACTCAAAAAGTTGAATGCCAACAACAAAAGGTTGTTGATGTGCATAGCCACAAGCGCAGTTAGAAAAAGTCCAAAGAAGGACAGTAACATGTGAAACAACATTGCCCATCTCCTGCTGATCCATTTTCCAATAACCAATTTATCAGGCTTATTCACATTATCAATGTCCATATCAAAATAGTCGTTGATAATATAACCCGCTGCAGCAATTACCAGAGATGCAATTAAGAGAAGGGAAAAATCATAGTACCCCAATCGAGGTAGGTCATGATGAGCATCCTTGTAAGCTGGAATTACAATAAAGAAGTAAAATAAGCATTGGGTCAGTGCTATGAAAATTAGATTAGGATACCTGATTAATCTAAAAAAAGCGCCAATTTTTTGAACCCCAACCACCTAAATGCTTTGAGTATTTGTTGAATTCATCCAAATGCCTTTTGTGCGCATTGTTTTTTCAATCACATCCCTAACACATCCATTACCACCCGTTTTGGGTGAAATATAATCTGCATTTTCTGTTATTTCCGGAACAGCGTCTGCTGGACAAGTCTTTAACCCAACTACTTTAAAAGCATCCAAATCTGGTATATCGTCGCCCATAAACAATACAGCTTCTGGTTTGATATCTAGACTTTTCATTAAATCTTTCAAAATAGCCGACTTTGAACTTACATTTTGAAAATAGTTATGAATACCTAATTTTTGAAGTCTCTCTCCAACTGCAGCGGAAAAAGAGCCCGTAATTACCGCTATTTGAAGTCCTGATTTAACAGCATGTTGAAGTGCGTATCCATCTTTGATATCCATTTCTCTAATCCAATCGCCATTGGGCATAACGGAGACCTTGCCATTGGTCAAAACACCATCAAGGTCAAACGCCAACAATTGAATCGAATGAAATTTCTCAAGAACAGACATAATGATAGATTGATTCAAAGTTAATCCATTCATCACAAATAGTAAGCCCAACTGCTCATTTCACATGTATATTTGCAATCCAATTGAGTAAAAAATGACAAAGAGACAGCAGATCATGCTTGCCTTATTAAAGACAAAAATTAGATTGGCTTCTTTTGTTTCAATCAGGTGGGGTGCAGAGGTTGCCTTTACTATGTTTAGTACCCCATACAGAAAATCCGAAAAACCAAAACCAGCCATTTTTAAAAAAGCAGAAAACTTCAGTATAAAAGTAAACGGAGAAAACATCAATGGTTATAGATGGAACACTGATGCTAAAAAGCAGTTGCTGATATTACATGGTTTTGAATCAAGGGCTTATAAATTCGACATGTATATTGCTCCCATGTTGGCAGCGGGATGGGGGGTGGTTATTATGGATGCAAAAGCCCATGGAAAAAGTGGAGGTGATAGGATAATTGTCCCAGATTATGTTTCAATGATACAACAGCTAGAAAATGATTTTGGAAAATTCAGCGCCTACCTTGCCCACTCTTTTGGGGGAATTGCAATATCCCTTCATTTAGAAAAGGTAAAAAATACGACAGCAAGGCTAGTCCTTATTGCCCCAGCAACGGAAACAGACACCGCAATCAATCTATTTAGCAAAATTGTAGATTTGAAAAAAGAAGTCCGTTTGGCACTAGACAACCTCATCCTTGAAAAATCAGGGAAACCAACATCATTTTACTCTGTAAAACGGATTGTACCAATATTAGAGAACAAAATATTGTGGGTACACGACAAAAACGATAAAATAACCCCCCTCTCTGATATGGAACCCATAATGAAGGAGCCATTAAACCATGTTGAGTTCCTTATTACTGAAGGATTTGGACATAGCAGGATTTACAAAGAAAAAGGGGTGATTGCAGCCGTTATTGCTTTTATAACGCGTGATCCAAGTTGATTTTCATTTCTTTTTTGGGTTAAAAAGACTTTCAAAATCGATTTTTTGGCATTTTTTTAGCACAGAAATTGATTTCAATTGCAAATGGAATTGGGAAAATTAAATCTCTTTGGCTTATTATTGCATCTACTTAATGAGCAGAAAAGGGGGAAGTAGAGGAAAATTTTACACAATTAGAAGAGACTAACGTCTAAGGAGCACGTGAACAATGGCAAAAAATTTATTGATAGTTGAGTCGCCTGCAAAGGCCAAAACCATAGAAAAAATCCTCGGTTCTGATTTTGAGGTGAAAAGTTGTTATGGTCATATCCGCGATTTGGAAAAATCTGAAATGGGCATTGACATTAACAAAGATTTCAAGCCCAGGTATATTGTTTCGGAAGACAAAGAAAAAGTGGTAAAAGAGCTGAAGCAGCTGGCAAAAAAATCAGGAGAAGTATGGTTGGCAACGGATGAGGACCGAGAGGGTGAAGCCATCAGTTGGCACTTATGTGAAGTACTTGGATTAGACCCACTGACCACTAAAAGGATTGTTTTTCACGAGATTACGAAGCCCGCTATCAAATCGGCAGTAGAAAAACCCAGGACGGTCAACATGAATTTGGTAAATGCCCAACAGGCAAGAAGAATTCTAGATCGAATAGTGGGTTTTGAGATCTCTCCCATCCTTTGGAGAAAAATGAGCATGAAGAACAACCTGAGTGCTGGCAGGGTTCAAAGTGTTGCGGTCAGAATTATTGTAGAGAGAGAACGCGCCATCAATGGATTCACAGCCACTTCGAGTTTTAAAATTGAAGGCGTCTTTAAAGCCAAAGACATCAATGGCAAACAAGTTACTTTCAAGGCAGAAGGAACTAGAAAAGGTCAAGAATCTGATGCTGAAACCTTTCTAAAGGGTTGTATGGGTGCAAACTATACGGTAAAAGATGTGCAAAAGAAACCTGCTAGAAAAACACCAGCTGCCCCCTTTACAACTTCTACCCTGCAACAAGAAGCAAGTAGGAAACTGGGATACGGAGTAAGTAAAACCATGCTTTTGGCACAGAAGTTGTACGAAGCCGGACATATTACTTACATGAGAACGGATAGCGTGAGTTTGAGTGAAACCGCTGTACAGGACATTTCTAAACAGATCACCAGCAGTTACGGCAAAGATTTTCTACAAGTAAGAAAATTCAAGAATAAAAATGAATCGGCCCAAGAGGCACACGAGGCCATAAGACCTACTTATATGGAGACCTCAAAGGTGGACAATGCAGATTCACAACGTTTGTACGATCTTATCTGGAAAAGAACCATGGCCTCTCAGATGGCTGATGCGGAACTAGAAAAAACCATCGCTGAAATCACCATTTCAACCCAAACTGAGCTTTTAAAAGCCGAAGGTGAAGTGCTAAAATTTGAAGGTTTCTTGAAAGTATACAACGAGGGTAAAGATGAGGATGACGACGATAATGAAGAAAAAAGTACTGAAGGAATGTTGCCGCCATTGGAAATCAATCAACAATTAGAACTCAACGAACTTACTGCTACTGAACGTTTTACAAGGCCACAATCAAGGTACACTGAAGCATCCCTTGTAAAAAAACTAGAAGAACTAGGTATCGGTCGCCCTTCTACCTATGCCCCCACCATCTCTACCATTGTGAAAAGAGGCTATGTAGAGAAAAGAGACCGAGAAGGAACCAAAAGAAGCTTTAGGGTGCTTACCCTACAAAATGATCAGCTCACAAAAAGCAATGATCAAGAAAATACTGGTGCTGAAAAGTCCAAGCTTTTCCCCACTGATTTGGGTACAGTAGTAACAGATTTTCTAATCCTGCATTTCAAACAAATATTGGACTACGGATTTACTGCAAAAATTGAAAGTGAGTTTGACCATATTGCAGACGGACAGGAAAACTGGAGTAAAATGTTGAAAGACTTT